>JBAUEV010000071.1:0-8884 GCA_049678805.1 Gammaproteobacteria bacterium | reverse complement strand
AAGACCGTAGAATACAGGGATGTATTCTCCGACCGCAGGATGCAGTTTCGTCTGAAAACCGCTCCCCGTCGGCATTCTAAAACGTTTTAATCATTTTTGTCGTGTAGAGAGGAAAATTTCCTTGATTCCGCTAGCGCTGCATCAAAGCAGCTGGATCCAATTTCTCTTCTGGCTTTTCCTGAAAATCAATAACACCTAAACAGGGCGCATTAAGCCAATTTTTTAAGGTATCAACCATTTCCATCGTTTCTGTACTACCCGGCACAGGGCAATTAGCGACCCAACCTGCAAGCATCAATCCAGCCCCTTTAATCGCTTGATAAGTTAGCAAGGTATGATTTAAACAACCTAAGCGGATACCCACAACAAGGATAACAGGCAATTTAAGTGATATGACTAAATCTGCCATGGTTTCATGCTGGTTTAATGGCACATACCATCCCCCTACTCCCTCAACAATACTTATATCGGCGGGATAATTTAAAGCATAGTGAGTTTTATGCAGGATATTCTCGAGCGTCAGTGGCATATTAACCCGAGCTGCAGCAATATGCGGTGCAATAGCCGGTTCAAAAGCAAAAGGATTAATGTAGTCATAATCGAGCTGAACTGAAGAAGCCTGCTGCAAAGCAAGTGCATCCTCGTTGAGAAATTTATTATCCTGGCGAATACACCCAGAGGCAATTGGCTTAATGCCCAATGTTGCGTGCCCTAAACGATTAAACGCTTTAAGCAAACCAACACTTATATATGTTTTACCAATACCCGTGTCTGTCCCAGCAACAAAGAATCTAGATGCCATATTTTAAACCTTCCTTGCTATAAAATAACCAATGCGATAAGTAAGCGAAAATGGTTGAACAGCTAAATTTTCCACCTTGGCTATTTGATTGAGAAATGATTTGCCGCATAACGCTACCTGTGATTTAATCAAAGTAGAGTTAGCGCCGACCTTTTTAATAGAATTCAGTGCATCGATAAAATTATCAAACTTCACAGTAAGTGAATCTACAAAATAAGCTACCCGTTCAAATCCTGCTAGCGACAGCCATTCAAAAATAGTATTTTCTAAATAAAAATGATTGATAGAGTCTGCATTCAATTCCAAGAAGGTTCCTGCCACTGGTATTGAAAAAGCAATTATACCATTGAGCAGTAGATTTTGTTGAATGGTTAACAACGTTTGCTCGAATGTTAAACTCCAATGCAAGGCCATATTGGAAAATGCCAAATCAAATAATTCGTTGCTAGAAGTAAGATTATCGAAATCTTGTTCATAGACTTTAATTTGATGGCTTTGTAATCTTTTTCTTGCAAGCATTAATAAATTATGAGCTATGTCAATGGCATGAAAGGATTTGTAGGACATTGCACATGCAAGTTGCTGAGTTACCAAACCACTACCACAACCTAAATCAATCACTCGATCAGTTTGAGTCTTATATTGACAGAGTAAATCAAGCAGTTTTTTTCCCACGAATTGCTGCACATGACTGTATTTATCATACGTGATAGCTGCTTTATTAAAACAACGCCGAATGTCGTTTTTACTTATATTAATAGCATTCATATCCAAAATTTCCTCGCAGATTGTCATGCTATAAATTCTCGCGAAGATATTTTAAAAAAATTTTCTGGTGCGTTAAAAATGGTACATGTCCCGCATTAGGAATAATTTTGATGTCCGCAGGAAGCACAAATTGCTGGGTAAGTGCAATAGGAATAATAGCGTCCCTATCGCCAAAAATATGGGTTACTGGTATATGGAGTTTTTGATAATGCTCGCGGCAATCAACCTCAAATAACAAATTAAGGTGGTTTCTTAGACTCTGCTGTGCTTTAGGCATTGGTCGCAAATGTTTTTTTAGAAATGACTTTAAATCAAGGGTACGATCAGGATATTGCACTATCCCTAAAAAATTTTTCATTAGAATCTCAATATTTTCTGCTGCTTTTTTTTGAAATTGCAAGGCTTGTGTTTTTGCTATGCCAGGCCAATCATCCGATGCAATAAATTTAGGTGTAGTACTAACCAACACCAATCGAGCACATTTTTTAGGGAATTTATAACAAAAATACGTAGCAAGAAGACCGCCTAATGACCATCCGACTAAGGTGGCTTGGTCTGGTATTTGAATATTCAATCGTTCAGCTATTGCATCAAGTTTTTCTTCTTCGGGCAAATTTATACTTAAAGCATTTTTTACTTTTAAAGCTTGAATCAACTCATCCCAAATAGTCGCTTGAAATCCCCAACCTGGTAAAAATACGAGGGGCAATTCGCTGGCAGAAGATAGCTTTATATTCATTTGTTTTCTTTAATGAAGTAACATGACTATTAAATCGAGCAACCTGCTAATTTCGTGCTCTTCATGCGCGCAATTCAGAGAAATACGGATACGTGTCGTACCTTCCGCCACAGAAGGTGGCCGAATACAAGAAACAAAAAAGCCATGCTGGATAAGTGCTTCTTTTATTTTTAATGCCAAACGAGTATCGCCAATTAAAATTGATTTAATGGGTGTTATGGCTTCCGTGATAAGGGATAATGATCGTACCTTGGCTTGCTGAATAAAATATTCAATCAAATAATTTAATTTTTCACGTCGCCAGGTTTCTTCTTGAATTATCTTGAGTGATTCCAACGTGGCAAACGCCACGGAAGGCGGTAAAGCAGTTGAATAGCGATATGTTCTAGCAAATTGCAATATCGCCTCGATAAGTTGAGAGCTGCCTGATACTATTGCGCCCATGCTGCCTATCGCCTTGCCAAACGGTGTCACTAAACAAGGCACATCCTGTTGCGTAAGACGATAATATTCACATATTCCGCCGCCATTTTTGCCTAAAACCCCAATACCATGGGCATCGTCCACTAATAAAGTTGCCTTATTTTCTCGGGCTAATTTTGCTAGTTGCGGTACTGGGCTAATATCGCCCTCCATACTAAATACACTTTCAGTAATCAATAAACAATTTTCTTTGGCTTTGTTGATAAACGTTGCTGCATGGTTAAGATCATTATGTAAAAAACGATAATGTTTAGCGCGCGAAAGCTGGATACCATCCAGTATTGAAGCATGGCAGAGTTTATCGGCAATAATCACACTCTGCCGATCTGCTAAAGTGGTTATTACACCTAAATTAGCATGATAGCCCGAATTAAAAAAAAGGGCGCGATCGCGATTGAGAAATTCAGCAAATTTTTCTTCAAGTTGGTGCTGGGGCTTATAAAAACCAGCAATTAATGCAGCAGAACCACTGCCAAGTCCATATTGTTGCACGCCGCTGATGAATGCTGTTTTAACCTTGGGGTGGGTTGCTATTCCTAGATAATCACTACTACAGAAGTTAACTAACTGTTGACCATTAACAATCGTCGTATTACCATCACGCTCTTCAATAGTATAGCGTTCTCTCAGCAAATGGCTTTTCTGATAATGTTCAAGACGATGTTGCAGAGCATGAGCTAACATACGGCTAAAGCAGCTTCTGATTTCTTTGCTTTAAGATTTAACTTTTCAAATAACTCAGCATCTTTATCTTCTGTAGGATTAGCGGCAGTTAAAAGTTTTTCGCCTAACCACATTGAATTAGCACCTGCCATAAAGCATAACGCTTGCATTTCATGTGACATATCAATCCGACCTGCTGATAACCGTATCACAGCATCCGGCATGATGATTCGTGCCACTGCTATTGTTCTGATAAATTCAAAATTATCAATTGGTGCATTTTCAGCAAGCGGTGTTCCTTTCATCGGCATTAACCGATTGATAGGCACACTTTTATGTGGTGCTGGCAAATTAGCTAATTGCACTAGTAAATTAATTCGATCTTCGCGTGACTCTCCCAATCCTAAGATGCCGCCAGAACATGTTTTAATGCCCACTTGACGAACTTTTTCTAGTGTATCGAGCCGGTCTTGATAGGTGTGAGTAGAAACTATTTTTGGATAATATTCGGGAGAGGTGTCTAAATTATGATTATAAAAATCCAGCCCTGCTTCTTTTAGCTCTTTGGCCTGCTGCTCACTTAACATCCCCAACGTCACACAGGTTTCTAAACCCATTTCTTTAACCGCTTTAATCATGGCTAACACTTTAGGAAAATCTTTATCCGGTGGATTTCTCCAAGCAGCACCCATACACAAACGAATAGCACCCTTTTTTTTCGCTAATGTGGCCTGTTCAATGACTTTTTGGATGTCATATAATTTTTCTTTTTGTAAGCCTGTTTTATAATGACCACTTTGGGTGCAATAAGCACAGTCTTCCGGACAAGCACCTGTTTTAATATTTGACAGACTGCATAGCTCAATTTCTTGCGGATCAAAATGTTGGCGATGCACAGTTTGCGCTTTAAAAATCAACTCTAATAAGGGTAAATTATATAAGCTAGTAATTGCTTCTTGAGTCCAATTTACTGATGTCATGTTTTACTCTCAACAGTGGAAGGTTACAGTCAAGAAAATCATCTTAAAGTTTTCAATAACCAGTGGGAAGCCGTTTCTTCCCACTGGCTATTGAAAATTTTAATGCAATCGCCCCGGGATTATTAGTTATTAGGAGCATATTGCTGAAGGTATAAACTATATGTTAACTTTGAAAATCAGTCAACTCACTTAAATATTATGGTTTACTAAAATGATTAGACCACCGGAAGAACTCATTCATAGTGATTTAAAACATATCTGGCATCCTGGCTCACAGATGAAAGACTATGAAACTTTTCAACCTTTGGTAGTCGCGGCCGCCAGCGGAAGTTATATTGATTTAGCAGACGGTAAAAAACTGATTGATGCAATTTCTAGTTGGTGGAGTAAGTCCTTAGGCCATAATCATCCACGTTTAAAACATGCGCTGATGCAACAATTGGAGCGTTTTGAGCATGTTATGTTAGCCAATACGACTAATGCGACGATTGTTAAACTTGCCGAAAAGCTTGCTCAATTAAGTCCTTCTTTGACTAAAGTTTTCTTTGCTGGTGATGGTTCCTGTGTGGTCGAGATTGCATTAAAAATGAGTTTACATGCCAGGAAAATTCAAGGCGAAACTAAAAGAACTCAATTTATTGCTTTGAAAAATGGTTATCATGGCGAAACGGTGGGAGCATTAAGTGTAAGTGATATAGGACTTTATCGCGCTCCTTATAAAACCATGCTTTTTGATACGTATTTTATCTCTCCTCTACCTTATCTGACTGATACTCGAGACCCATTATGGTCGAATTGTTTAGAATATTGGCGGAAAATAGAGAAAAAACTAGAATCGCTTGCTGAAACTACCACTGCAATCATTGTTGAGCCTATTGTCCAAGGTGCTGCTGGCATGAAAATCTATAGTCAGCATTTTCTAAAATTACTCCGTTCCTGGACTAAAAAACATAAAATCCACCTGATTGCAGATGAAATTATGACGGGAATTGGCCGCACCGGAAAAATGCTGGCTTGTGAGCACGCTCACATTGAACCTGATTTTCTTTGCCTTTCTAAAGGGCTTTCAGGTGGTTGGTTGCCTTTTAGTGCCGTTTTAACTCGGAATGATATTTATCAGCTTTTTTATGATGATTATAAATCTAACAAAGGGTTTGTTCATTCTCATACTTATTCGGGAAATACGTTGGGTGCGAGTGTTGCGTTAGAAGTATTGATCATTTTTGAACAAGAAAAAATATTACATCATGTAGCTCAACTAGGAGAAACAATGCTAACAGCAATGAAGGAAATCGCCGCTACAACTAATAAACTTAAAAATGTGAGAGGCATTGGCGCCATTGTGGCAGCAGATCTTGTTGATAATCCTTCAGAACAGCGGCTTGGTTTTGCTGTTTATCAAAATGCGGTGAAGCTAGGGGCATTATTACGTCCTATAGGAAACACAATCTATTGGCTACCACCTTTGAATACCACCTTTCAAACGATTGAGGAGCTTAAGAATATAACGCGAGAGGCGATATTGTCTGTTTACTAAAAATCCTAGAGATGAACACAGGTTAATTGCCTTAAAATTAAGATTCTTCTTTTTTGAGGGTTTTTATGTTGCTAGAAGGTCGCCAAATTAAATCCAATTCCCGGGCAGCTTTGACATCATCAATACGACTGACCGGTAAGGTGTGTGGAGCGGTGTGAAGTTTTCCGGGATCGGTTTGCGCTTCTTTCAAAATAGCAATCATCGCATCTACAAAATGATCTAATTCATCCAATGATTCAGTTTCTGTAGGTTCAATTAACAAACATTCTGGCACTAATAATGGAAAATAAATCGTCGGCGCATAACAACCATAGTCTAATAAGCGTTTAGCAAAATCCAATGCTGATACGCCCAACTCTTTTTGTTGTTTGGCTAAAGTAATAATAAATTCATGCGAAGCACGGCGTTTTGGATAGGCTAAATCAAAACCTGCTTTTTGCAGACGTTTCATTAAATAATTAGCATTTAATGTGGCATATTCAGCGACCCGGTGTAATCCTTCTTGGCCTAATAAACGAGCATAGATATAAGCTCGTAAGATCACACCCGCATTGCCGGCAAAACTCGCTAAGCGACCTATGGTTTGTGGCAAATCTTGTTCAGTCAGCCAAGCATAGCGCCCATCACGTTGCCCAAAAATGGGCACTGGTAAGAAAGGCAATAAACGTTCTCCGACCATGACAGGGCCACCACCTGGACCACCACCGCCATGCGGTGTAGCGAAGGTTTTGTGCAAATTAATGTGCATCACATCAAAACCCATATCACCTGGGCGTACTTTGCCAAGAATGGCATTTAAGTTGGCGCCATCGTAATACAACAATCCACCCGCTTTATGCACAATTTGGGCAATTTCTTGAATCCGGCGTTCAAATACGCCCAATGTCGAAGGGTTAGTCAACATAATACCCGCCGTGTGCGGGCCTACTGCTTTTCGCAAAGCCTCTATGTCCACATCGCCATTCGCATCGGTAGGAATTTCATGCACTTGATAACCACACATGGCTGCTGATGCTGGATTAGTGCCATGCGCGGCATCAGGTACGAGAATTTCAGAGCGGGCATGATCGCCGCGCGCCTGGTGATAAGCACGAATCATCGCGACACCCGCAAATTCACCTTGTGCACCACCCATGGGTACCAATGACACACCTTGCATGCCGGTAATGGCTTTTAAAATTTCTTGTAATTCATAAGCACATTGTAAATAACCTTGACTACATTTTTCTAAGGCAAGAGGATGGCGTTGCAAAAATCCAGCGAGTGAAGCTAAACGATGCGCACCTCGTGGGTTGTATTTCATGGTGCATGAACCCAATGGATAGAAATGGGTATCAATCGCGTAATTTTTCTGGGAAAGCTGTGTGTAATGGCGCACTACTTGCAATTCTGAAACTTCAGGCAATTGCGGTGCTTGATGACGCAAAAAATGAGCTGGAACGTCAGTTACTGCTCCGACTTGAGTGGGTGCTTGCGACGTGGCACGACGCCCAGGATGAGAACGTTCAAAAATTAACATGATTGTTCAACCTTACGTTGCGGGGGAGTTGGCGGTTGTAACGTAGTAGGTGAAGCTAATAAAAGTTTTAATTGCTCTGCATAAAATGTTAAATCACTCTCGATTTTAGTTTCAGTCGCGCATACCAATAAACTTTGACCTAATTCAGGGAAATCTTGAGTGAGCTCATAACCGCCTTGGATGCCAATATCTGCTAATGCAGCCAAAATCTCCGCTACAGGACAATTAAAACGCAAGACAAATTCATGAAAGATGGGGGCATTAAATACATTTTCTACACCTGGAAGGGCACAAAGTTTTTCTCGTAAGGCAATGGCGTTATGATGTGCAGCAACTGCAACTCGCCGTAATCCTTCTGCGCCTAATAAACTCATATAAATTGTTGCTGCGGTTACAAGTAAACTTTGATTGGTACAAATATTGGAAGTGGCCTTAGCTCGCCGAATATGTTGTTCACGCGCTTGTAAAGTTAAAGTGAATGCGGTGCGCCCTTCACTATCTACGGTACGACCCGCTATGCGCCCTGGCATTTGACGAACGATAGGTTGCTTACAGCAAATAAAACCAAAATACGGACCGCCTGAGGCTAAGGGAACACCTAATGGTTGACCTTCACCACAAGCAATATCAGCACCATTGCTTCCCCATTGACCTGGCGCTTTGAGGAGTGCCAAGCTGGTCGGGTTGACAACGGCAATGGCTAACGCATGATGCTGATGTGCCCAATCGGTTAAGGTATCTACTTCTTCTAAAGTGCCAAAAAAATTGGGTTGTGGAATAATCAAGGCCGCAAATTCTTGCTGACTAAAAGATTCTAAGGTAATTTGGCCAGTCGCAGTATCGTAGGGCAACTCCTCAAGGATTAATTTCTGCGGCTCAGTTATTGCACGCAATACTTTGCGATAGGCGGGATGCAAAGTACGTGGTACTAGAATCCGTTTGCTTTTGCTACGTCGATTTGAACGCACTGCCATGAGTACCGCTTCAGCCAAGGCCGTTGCACCGTCGTAAAGTGAGGCGTTAGAAACATCCATACCGGTCAAATTAGCCATCATGGTTTGATATTCATAGAGCAACTGCAATGTGCCTTGACTGGCTTCTGCTTGGTAAGGGGTATAAGCAGTAAGATATTCACCGCGACTGACAATATCCCATACCGCCGCGGGGATATGGTGTTCATAGGCACCGGCACCGATAAAACATAAACCTGCTTGATCGCGTTGGGCGCGTTCTTGCATTAGGCGTCCGACTTCCATTTCGCTTAGGCCTTCAGGTACGCCTTTTAAGCGAGTAATTTTTAGTGCTGGAGGGATTTCATCAAACAAGGTAGCAATGGTTTCCACGCCAATTTCTTGCAGCATGGTCTGTACGTCTTGTTGACTATGAGGAATAA
>JBAUEV010000070.1:0-4452 GCA_049678805.1 Gammaproteobacteria bacterium | reverse complement strand
CCTGTATTCTACGGTCTTCCAACGACACCCACACGACATTCTTACCCAACGACCTTAATTTATAAGAAATATGCAACAACGCCGGTACGTAGGCCGAGCAAGATTGTTTCATTTCACTGCTATTTTACCTTGTAAATAAAGCACTGCTTTACCACTGATATAAACGCTATTATCGCGTAATTCACACCATAATTCACCACCGCGTTCTGATAGTTGTTTAGCGTGCAAAGCAGTTTTGTGCAAACGCTCAGCCCAATAAGGGGTTAACGTACAATGTGCCGAACCCGTTACAGGGTCTTCTAAAGTCCTTAATCGTTTGGTGAAATAGCGTGATACAAAATCTACCTTATCGCCTGGGGCGGAAACAATCAATCCTGAAGCACCTTCCAAGCATCGAAAAGCATCTATATTTAATATAAGATTTCTAATTTGCTGTTCAGAGTTAAGGATTGCTAAATAATTTTCAGCTTTATAAACAGCTTCAGGTTCTACGCCAAGGATTTCGCTAATGAAGGAATAAGAAACTGGGTCAGGAGTTAAGCATGGAAACTGCATTTGTAATTTATCATCTTGGCGTCGTACGATGAGTTTACCACTGAGTGAATGAAACGTTATGACTTGACGCTCAGGTTGTAGATAATTCAAGATCACAAATCCCGAAGCCAATGTGGCATGTCCGCAAAGCTTAACTTCTACCAAAGGTGTGAACCATCGAATATGGTAATCATCCCCTTGTGGCACCAAAAATGCCGTTTCAGACAAATTATTTTCCGCGGCAATTTGCTGCAGCGTGCTATCGGGCAACCAGGAAGTTAACAAACATACTGCAGCAGGATTTCCCGCAAATAAGCGATCAGTGAAAGCGTCAACTTGATAAAGAGGAATGGAGTCATGATTAGGCAATGTTTTGTCCGATGTATGATTCATAGAGTTTTTTGCTCAATTGCTGTTACCAGAACGACCTGCGGGATTTGGGGCAGAATTGTGAGGCCCCGCAGCACTGCCAGTTGAATGATTGAAGTGAGGATTGTAACCTGAATTTGCTGCCTGTGAGGCGAAAAATGTAGGCGCTGCTGAAGAACGTGTCGGACTAGCCGGATCCACTTGCGTCTCTTGATGGTGGATTGGTAGTTCAGCAGAGTGTTGACGCAAACGCTCCCATTTTGGTGTTGCTGATGATGTTCCAGCATGCAGCGAGCCTAAAGTGCTTTTTTCCAACTTAATTACATCTCCTAGCTCCGTAAATTCTTGACGACAATGCACACTATAAGGTAGGGGCAGACTCTCTAACGTTGATTTGTCACAAACGATGGCTTTATAGGTTTCATCATGGCCACCATTCCCATATTTGATTACAGCAATAACGGGATTCGACATAATCTGACCGGTTAGCATATCCTTACTTAAAGTTAATAGTTTATTCATTTTATCGGGGGTGTTTTTAGTGTATGCGTCTATAAATTCAGCAAAAGCACGATATTCAAATAGAGGCTTATCTGAAAGTTTTTCTCTATTAAATGCAGATATTTTGGGACTTGGAAGTCTGTCATATTCCTCCTGGTTATAAATACGAGCATCAATAGCAATCAAGGGAGCGTTATAGGGTTTTAATAAAATCGTGGATTCCATAAGTTTTGAGATAGCCGTACGCTTACATTGCTCTACTAACTCTTTATTTGTCAGGGTAGGAGGTGTGCCTACTATTAAATCTTCGTGATAGGAAATATCAGGATTATCCATTAGGGTTGTTATTAACATTATGACATTGTCTCGTTCATTTCTCCAAATCGTTTGTAATTCTTGCTCTATTTGTCTTAATGTATCACCCGTTAGGCGCAATACTGCTTGCAATTTTAAGCCAGGATACCGACGCATAAATTTTGAAAAGTGAATTTCAGTTAAATCTTTCCAAACCTCAAACATTTCTTCTGGTTGTAAACCATATACTTGGCTGGGCAAGTGCGCTTTTGTAATATCTTGTTTTATCCTGGCAACGATATTTCTTGTCGCGTCGCTTAAACAGGTTTTTGTTAAATTAAGATTCCTATTAAGCTGACGTTGTAGGGTTGGTAAAATTCCACAAAAGAATTCATGCGGATAAAAATAATCTTGTGGATACAAACAGCACAATAATGGACGAAATTCTAAACGATATTTAACGTTCTTATATGGTTCAGATACTTTCTTATCCGTTAAGCGAGTTAAAATTTCTTGAGAATTAAAAGCTTGAGCTTCAAGATTTAGCAAATGAGTGTCGCTAGTGGCTAATTTTAAAGTATCAGAACTATTCAATAAGCTATCTAATGAGTGGTCTTCATCATTGTCTAAAAGACTCCGATAATAATGAAACGTTTTTTCATCCATTTCACCAGCAGCTTTCATAGAGCTTAAAAAATCTTTTGTGGGTAAGAATGAGTTAATTATGTAGCTAACATCGGAAACAGAATAAGCTAATATTTCGAGTGCGCCCTCTTCAGCAAACGTTTGGAATTTTTCAATTATTTCATTGGCCCTATTAGCATCAAGAGTTGATAACGCGAGTTTTTCACCAGCATTGTTGATTGCGGCTTCAAGCCTACTATTATCTGGACCTGCTAATCCACCGTAAAGACCGCGGCCACTCAGCTTATCATTTTTCTTATAACGGATGCTTTGAGCAATTTTAATTTGTCCAATTTGCTCTCTTACTTCGGATTGATGATTTTGCTGCAGTTGTAATTCATCTTGTTGCACTGTTTGCGACGTGTGCGCATTAGATGTAAGAATAACCACGTTCCCAGCATTACGCTTTTTAATGTAATCTGAAAAACGAACCCCATCGCCTGTATCAACGAGCGCTGTGAGTCGTATGAGCTCTCTACGTTTTTCTGTATCTATCCCGATAATTTCGCCTTGGGTATTCACTTTTACGCATTTCAGCAGGGAAATCAAAAATTCTCGCCATTGTTTTTCATGGTTGATCTTGTTTATTACTGTTGAATAAAATTCCTTGGTTGGTAAATTATATTGTTTTTGATCGACATAATAATTAAGAGCAATGCTTTGTACTTCTTGCAACGCTTTTTGCCAGGTATTCGTTCCAGTTTTATCTTTTTCAATGGAATCAAATATCTGCTTGGCGCCTTGGTGCACAATTATGGAATGATTAGGATTATTTACTGGATAAATTTCTTTGCCTTCGAGACCTAGTTCTCCCCATAAACGATTAGGGTTAAAAATTTCTTTTTCGATTTCTTGCAAGATCTTTTTGGCGTTATTTTCTAATAGTTGCTGTTTGGGTGGTTCTATTGTCTCTTTTTTTTGTTTTGTATTTATAATCCCCATCTTGATAAACCCTCCGGAATTTTGTTTTAGGTTCAAATTTTCTTTATCTGTAACTATATTAATTAAGACCTGAACATTCACAAGTATAATACTAACGGTACAAGACTACCAATAGACTCTCGTTCATTTTTTCTTCGACCTTGGCTCGTTTCTCAAGGGTTGGAAAGAAGTCTAATATAAACGCTAAGAAATTATTGACAGATGCGATGAGAATCCTTAGTACGCATATGCCTTTTAGAGTTTAAGGCGGTGTTTTTGCAAGCAGCCTTTCATTTGAAATTTGCCCATTACTGCCCACCCATGCTACGATAAATCGAACTGTTAACCTTTAGAGGACAACTCAACGTGAAAAAAATAGCCCTTATTACTTCTTTGTCCATGGCTGGTGCATTGTGCCTTAGCACCACAACACTCGCTGCTACGAAAACCAATGGCCATTCGGGTGATCCCGCATTAAGCCCTGCCCAAACAAAAGAAATACAACAAGTCGTCCATGATTATTTGGTTAATAATCCAGAGGTATTGGTGGAAGCTTCTCAAGCTTTGCAGCAAAAAGAGGTGGCAAAAATGCAATCCACAGCACGTGATGCAATTGGCAAAAATGCTAAAGCTTTATTTAATGATCCTGTCAGCCCGGTAATTGGTAACCCAAATGGGAATGTAACAGTAGTAGAGTTTATGGATTACCAATGCGGCCATTGCAAAGAAATGTCACCGATTATAGAAGGCATTATTAAGCAAGACCCCGAATTACGTGTCGTAATCAAACAATTACCGATTTTCGGTGAAAGCTCCGAATTTGCTGCCAAGGCTGCTTTGGCTGCACAAAAGCAAGGCAAATTTGCTGCATTTCATCAAGCATTGATGAAAGCTACTGCCCCATTATCGCATGATAGCGTTATGGCAATTGCTAAATCAGTAGGTCTCAATACTGAACAGCTGCAACAAGATATGAAAGATGATGTATTTGACCAACAATTAAAGGCTAATATGCAATTAGCTCAAACACTTGGTTTGGTAGGCACACCCGCATTTATTATTGGTAATCGCCAAAATAGTAAAAATGCATTCATGCCAGGAGCTACCAGCGCGCAAAATATGCAACAGCTTATTAACCAAGTGCGTGGT
>JBAUEV010000069.1:0-14715 GCA_049678805.1 Gammaproteobacteria bacterium | reverse complement strand
CTGGGTGGCCTCCTCAGGGCGAACGGCAATAAAGTAAGGTCCGTACGGCTACTGGGTGGCCTCCTCAGGGCGAACGGCAATAAAGTAAGGTCCATACGGCTACTGGGTGGCCTCCTCAGGGCGAACGGCAAATAAAGTAAGATCCGTTCGCCCTGAGGAGCGGCGCAAAGCACCGCGTCTCGAAGGGTGAACGACTGAAATTTTGCTATTCTTTTTCAAGATGGTTGCTACTTACTCCAATTCCCAATCGTAGCATTTTCACCCGAACCACCCGGCTGACCAGTAGGGCCATAACTGAAAATATCAATATCACCATGTTGTCCAGGATTAGCATAATGGTAAGGCTTGCCCCAGGGGTCCGTAGGCACCTCTTTTAAATAAGGTTGCCAATTGGTGGGTACTGGGTCTGACCCAGGTTTGGTGACCAGGGCGGCAATACCTTGTTCTGTATTTGGATAAAAACCACTATCCAGCTTGTACAATTGCATGGCGTTTTCAATGGATAAAATATCTTGTTTTGCTTTCACAATGCGCGCTTGTTGTGGTCGGCTAATAATTTTAGGAATCACAATCGAGGCTAAAATACCGATAATAACGACCACCACCATAATTTCGATTAAAGTAAAACCGCGCATATTGCGGCGATGATTTAAATAACGTTGCATAGAAAAAACTCCCAAACTGGCTAGCCTGTAAACTGATCTAAATTGAAAATCGGCAATAAAATAGCAATCACGATAAATAATACCACGCCACCCATTATTAAAATCATTATCGGTTCAAATAATGTTAACAAATTATCAATTAGCCCAGAAACGTCGCTTTCAAGTTGATCTGAGGCTTTTTCTAACATAAATTCGAGCTGGCCACTGGCTTCGCCACTGGCAATCAAATGGATAGCCATAGGAGGAAAATAACCGGTTTGTTGCAAGGCGCGGCTGATGCTCGTACCTTCCCGGACCCGGGCAATAGCTTGTTCTACCGCATCCCGCATGGGCAGAATAGTTATTAAGTACGCCGCAGTAGTCATTGCTTCGAGAACCGGTACCCCTGAAGCAAAAAGAATACCAAACGTGCGGGCGAAACGTGCAGAATTGATAACCCGAGTTGTCCTACCCAAAACGGGCAAACGTAACCATAAAAGTTGCCACCGTGCGCGAAAAGCCCGCTGTTTTAAGCCGCGTTGCAAACCAATGATTAATAGCACTAATGCTGCCAAAAAGTACCAGCCATAGGATTTAATGCTATTGCTGATCCCCACCAAAATAACTGTCGATAAAGGTAATTGTTGGCCAGTCTGACTAAAAACCCCAATCATCTTTGGCACCACATATATTAGTAAAAACGTAACAATGCAGATGGAAACTACAATCATCATGCTGGGATACACCAATGCTTGACGAATTTTTTGCCGCATTTGGTATTGTTTTTCAGTGTATTCCGCCAAACGATTCAGTACCAAGTCAAGTTTGCCAGAATGCTCACCTGCGGCTACTGTGGCACGATAGAGTTCCGGAAAAGCACGGGGAAATTGATTCATGCCATTTGCCAATGTATGCCCTTCTAACACGCGAGAACGTACACCTAGCAAAATACTTTTTACATGACTTTTTTCAGTTTGTTCAGCAACACCTTTGAGCGCTTCTTCAAGGGGTAACCCTGCCCCTAGCAACGTGGATAACTGGCGAGTAATTAGAGATAAATCAGCTACTTTGACGGATTTGCCAAATCTTATAGTAGTACGACTACGTGTGGATTTGGTGCCTGACTCGCGTACTTCTTTAACTTCAAGCGGTGTTAGCCCTTGTTCACGTAATTGTTGACGAACTTGCCGCGCATTATCGCCTTCCAACACTCCTTTTTTCTGGTGTCCTTCAGCATCTAATGCAATATAGTTAAAAGCTGGCATTTATCCCTCGGTGGAAACGCGCAACACTTCTTCCATGCTCGTTTCACCCGCAAGTATACGGCGGACTCCATCTTGCCGCATGCTGGGGTAAAGCGTGCGTGCATAAGCTTCAATATTTGCTTCACTGGCATTGTCATGAATCATATCACTTAATTTTTCATCCAGCATAATTAATTCGTAAATACCAGTACGGCCGCGATAGCCAGTAAATGAGCATTGTTCACAACCTTTGGGATGATAAATCAGCGGCGGATTTTCATGAGGAATGCCAAGAATATCACATTCGGTAACAGTGGCAGGTCGGGCTTCGCGGCAATTTTTGCATAATAACCGTACCAAGCGTTGGGCTGCAACACCAATCAGCGTAGATGAAAGTAGAAAAGGCTCTACGCCCATGTCACGTAGACGGGTAATAGCACCAATTGCGCTATTCGTGTGCAATGTCGAAAGCACTAAGTGGCCGGTTAAACTTGACTGGACAGCGATTTCAGCCGTTTCTAAATCACGAATTTCTCCAATCATAATAACATCTGGGTCTTGCCGCAAAATAGCGCGTAAACCGCGCGCAAATGTCATATCTGCTTTTAGATTGACTTGGGTTTGACCAATGCCGGGTAGATAATATTCAATAGGGTCTTCTACTGTAAGGATATTTCGCGAGGAGTCATTGAGTTCAGTTAAAGCGGCATACAATGTGGTAGTTTTACCCGAACCGGTTGGACCCGTGACTAAAATAATGCCATGGGGTTTGGCGATCAGTTTTTTCATCACTTGAAGGATCGCAGGCGCCATGCCTAAATGACCAAGGTCTAAGGGAGCGGTTTGTTTATCCAGTAAACGTAATACGATTCGTTCGCCATAGTTGGTAGGGATGGTGGAAACACGCACATCTACTGCACGACCTGCAATCCGTAAGGCAATACGACCATCTTGTGGCAAGCGTTTTTCAGCAATGTCGAGTTTCGCCATCACTTTTAAACGCGATATTAATAAGGGAGCTAATACCCGTGGTGGCTGTAAAACTTCGCGTAGTACGCCATCAATGCGAAAACGGACAACTAAACGCGCCTCAAAGGTTTCAAAGTGAATATCGGAAGCCGATTGTTTAATCGCTTGGGTGAGAATCGCATTAATTAAGCGAATAATCGGTGCATCATCTTCTGTTTCTAATAAATCTTCAATTTTTGGTAAATCATGAATCATGCGGCCTAAATCAATGTCTTCTTCAATACTGATAATCGCTTCTGCTGCTGCTTCAGCGCCAGTTTCATAAGCTTTGGCAAGTAATAATTGAAATTGTTCTTCAGATACTTCTTCAAGAATTAAAGGCCGCTGCAAATAACGACGTAATTCAATTAATACTTGGGCATCCACATTGGGATGATGAATAATAGTAACGCTGTCTTTAGTACTTTCTTCAATAAAAACCCCAAACCGTTTGGCAAAACCAAAAGATAAACGTTTAATGATTTCTCCATTTTCCGGCTGGAGATCATTTAAGGTGGGTAGGATTTGGGTTCGTTTGGCAGTGTCCATGGTTTTTCAAAAGGTGATGGAAAAGGGGGGGGTAATTTAACTTTAGGAGTAAATGCCGGGCTTAGTCTTGCTATTTCATTGGTGTCAGTAATCAGGTTTTCACCACGCTGCCGACGGAGTTGTTGGTCTCTGATGAAATTATAACGCACACTGGTTACATCATAGTTCGAGATTGGGTTATTGAGGATGATAGGTCGGATAAATATCATCAAGTCTTTTTTCTGTACTGTGGTCGTGTTGAAACTGAATACATATTTACCGATCAATGGAATATCGCCTAAGAGAGGCACTTTTTTGGTGTCGGTTTCAGTGTCCTGGTTAATCAAGCCGCCTAATACCAGAATATCACCGCTGTTAACCATCACAGTGGTATTAATTTTACTGACGTTAAAAGCACTGGTAGGCGTGAAATTGCTAACGGGACCGCTGATTGTGTTGTCGTTTTGGTCTATAAGTAATTGCACTGAATTATTAGGGCTAATTTGTGGGGTTACATGCAGTTCTAAGACAACGTTTTGACGATCAAATGTATTAAATGGTGTTTGACTAGTAGTTGATTGAGGAACACTGGTAGTTTGAATAGCTACATTTTGACCATCAGAAATTGTCGCTTTTTGATTATTTAATACCACAATTGCTGGGGTAGCTAAAATATCGCTAGTAGTGTTTTGCATCAAGAAGTGAATAATCGCTTGTAAATCACCTTTTTGAATAATTCCTACCCCCGTTTGGAACTGGGGTACGGTTTGGCCGGTAACGCCAGTAGTAGAGGTGGTATTGTTAGTATTAGTGGTAATAGTAGGTTGCACATTGTTGTTGAAAGACCATTCAACGCCCAATTGGTTGAGCACATTTTCACCCACTGTGGCAATAACTGCCTCTACTAAGACTTGCGCGGGGCGAACATCTAAATCGTAAATCACGGCTTTAAGCGTACGCATTGTGTTAGCAGGAGCACTGATAATGATCGAGTTCGTGCTGGTTTCAGCTGCAATGGAAACTTTTGAACCTTCTTCAGTGCCTTCGCTTACACTTGCCCCAGGTGCAGTGGCTTGGGTGTTGTTAATATTGGTTACATTTTGCGGATAAGTAGTAAATCTTTTGGGAGCTTGACCTTCACTTACGACGCCAAGATAGGCACTGTGCGATACGCGTGCAAGAATGGGCGCTAATTTTTCTGCTTTTAAATAATTTAAATGAATAACTTGTGTACCGCCGGCTTCATTAGCAGGGGGCAAGTCAAGACGGTTAATTAATGCTAACAACCGCATTTGGTCGTGGACTGAACCGCTGATGATAATGCTATTGCTCTGTTCATCAGCAGCAAAACTAACATTGGATGCTTTTCCCGCAGCGCGATCGGCACTTTGTAAGGAATTAAGTAAGCTCACTATTTTAGAAGCATTGGCGAAATGCAATGGATAGATTTGAGTCTGGCTCGAAGTGCCTTGATCGAGATTTTGGGCGATTTGTACCACGCGATTAATGCTGGCAGCACGACCTGATAAAATCAATGTATTGGCAGGTTGATAAACGGTAACACTTGAGTTTTCCGGCAATAATGGCTGAATGGCGGGTAAGATTTGTGTAGCCGAAGTATTGCGCAATTTAAGAATTCGGACTACCAATTCATCGCCTACGCCTGGGTTGGCATTGGTTACGATAGGCGAGTTTAAGGATTTTGAATTAATATCGGGTACGATCTTAATCATATTGCCAGTTGGAACGGCAACGTAGCCTAATATTTGCAGGGCAGATAGAAAAACCCGATAAACTTCATTGTTACCAATGGGTTCACTGGAAATAATTGTAATTTTGCCTTGTACTCGGGGATCAATAATAAAATTTTTCCCAGTTACTTTAGAAACTGCCTCAATTACGGCATCAATATCAGCGTTTTGTAAATTCCAAAGCTGTTTAGTTTCGTACGCTGGGGTGGGCGCAGCATTCATGGGGTTATTTTCTAAAACAAAAGGATCGGCAGCATTCAATGTTGGAGTAGCCATAAAGCAAAAAAAAGCGACAAGTCGCAAGAAAAAATAAAATCGCTTAGAACGCATTATTGGCACTTTCATCCTTGTGACTCAGTGGTTCGCAGCGTTAAAGTAATTAGGCGCATTGTGTGCTGGTAATAATTTTAATGACCACTATTCGTAAAAATTAGTCTGATACCGAGGGTGGGACTCGAACCCACACAGTGTCGCCACCACCGGATTTTGAGTCCGGCGCGTCTACCAATTCCGCCACCCCGGCATTAAAGTTACAGTCATTGAAAATTCAGTATATCAGAGCTTGGTGGGCTTTTGAAAACTTTTAGTATGATTCTTGATATCAAGGCTGTTGTCCTTCGAGACGCAGCACTTTGTGCTGCTCCTCAGGACGAACGGAGCAATTTTCACTTATTGTATTGCCGTTCACCTTGAGGAAGAACGGAACAATTTTCAGTTGCTCCGTTCGCCTTGAGGACGAGCGGAATAATTTTCAGTTATTGTATTGCCGTTCGCCCTGAGGAAGCTGCGTAGCAGCTGTCTCGAAGGGCAAATGCCGTATTTCCTCAGGACAAACGGAAAAATTTTCGCTTATTGCCGTGCCGTCCTCCTTCGAGACGCAGCACTTCGTGCCGCTCCTCAGGACGAACGGAATAATTAGGGCAAATGCCGTATTTCCTCAGGATGAACGGAATAATTAGGGCGAATGCCGTTTTTCCTATTTCCTCATTCGACCAAGTATAATAAAATATATTCATTTTTGATGTTCAAGCCATGCAACTCAGTGATTTTAATTTCGAATTACCACCGGGGCTGATTGCCCGTTATCCGTTGTCTGAGCGTAGCGCCAGTCGTTTACTTTGTCTAAACCGTAAAACGGGCGAGATTTTTCACAATCAATTTAATGATTTACCAAGTGTTATTAATAAACAAGATTTACTGGTATTTAATGATACGCGCGTTCTGCAAGCACGTCTGTTTGGCCAAAAAGCGAGTGGCGGTAACGTGGAAGTATTAGTTGAGCGGATTTTGAATGAGCATGAAACATTGGTGCAGATCAAGGCGAGCAAAACTCCTAAACCAGGAACGACCATCATTTTTACCCCTAACATTTCTGCAACGGTTCTCGCACATGAGGCGGAATGGTTTCGGCTGCGCTTTGAAACAGCAGACTCTGTTAGCCAGATTTTAGAAGAGATTGGTCACTTACCATTGCCACCTTATCTTCAGCGCCCAGCGGAATTGATTGACGATGATCGTTATCAAACCGTATTTGCTGATCGAGAAGGGGCAGTAGCTGCACCTACAGCGGGTTTGCATTTTGATTTGCCCATATTACGACGGATTGTGGAGAAAGGTGTTCAAAACACATTTATTACGTTACATGTGGGGGCGGGCACATTTCAACCAATACGTACTAAGAACATTGTAGAGCATCGTTTGCATGGGGAATATTGTGAAGTTCCAAAAACAGTGTGTAACCAAATAGAAGCATGCCATAAAAAAAGTGGCCGAGTCATGGCGGTGGGTACTACCACCGTGCGTAGTTTAGAGTCGGCGGCGCAAACAGGTGTGCTTAAACCTTACCAAGGCGATACCCATATTTTCATTTATCCTGGCTATCAATTCCGTTGCGTGGATGTTTTGCTAACTAATTTTCATTTACCAAAATCCACGTTGCTAATGTTAGTCTGTGCTTTTGGCGGTTACGAGGCGGTGATGGCAGCTTATCGTCAAGCAGTAGAAAAAAAATATCGTTTCTTTAGTTATGGCGATGCGATGTTGATTTTTTAAATATCAGGGATTGTTTAAAAATGCAACAAGAATCCGACCACAACGTTTTTAAATTAATTTGCTATTTTCTAAGGTGTTGTTAATTTTCAGACGAAGTTGTATTCTATGCACCGCTCAGCGCAACAAAAAAGCTGTTGGCTGATAAATTCGCTTAACAATGTGTTATCTTATAAATAAATAAAAATAATTTTAAAAACTATTACACAAATCAAAAAAACCACTCATACCATTAATTAACTTTGTTGAGATCAAGGGGGTAGAAAATATGCCTTTTGAAGTATCTTTAAATGTAAATATAAATAATGACGCAAAAATACTGATACCGCTTAGCATAATAGGAAAAAAAGAATGTACTGGAGAAAGATTGAAAGCATTAATAAACTATTTTCAAAGCTATAATACCACAATTTTGGTTGCGGATGGCCTACAAAAATATAATTTGGACGGCAATGAAAGTGAGGCCTTGAAAAAGGGACAAAAGTTTATAGATAACAATGATGAGGCATTAAAAGATGCAATCGTAATAAATAGTGTGGAAAAATGGAACGAACATAAAGATACGATTGGAGTAAAACTAGTTCGCTGGAAGACATGGGCTGTAATTAAAGAAACTGAACTTAAGATAGCAGATAAGGTTATTGATGATAATAGCCAAGAAGGGTCAGCATTACTTGCAAGCATGAAAGAGCAAGCCAAAACCAGATTAGGAGATGAGCTAAGCTCAATCAACTACCAAAAAGAAGAAAATAAATACTTGTTAACTTTTTCTGATTTTGATTATCACGTATATCCCGGTTTAAACAAATCGCAACTAAAAGTGTGTGAATTATTTTCAGATAAATTTAGGTTACCAAAGCCTCTGTCTCCGACTTTTACCAATATAGAACAAACACTCGGTCTATTTTGTGAGAAAAAAGAAAGAAAAAAATGTTTGCCTTTTGCTATGAGAATGCTTTTTCAACAAATGGTAATGATAATGGGATCGTCTGAGTTTTCCCCTCAAGCAAAATCTACTTTTCTTAATGAAATAGGCGATTGGATGACTAACTTAATACATGAAATGAATGGCAAATTTGGGAGGAAGGAATCATCTGATTCAAACCCACCATCATCAAAAGCAGGTCCTAGTAGTAAATGAGAATATTCTCTAAGCATATATAAATTTAATCATTTTCTAAGTTTATGGTTCTATGGATATAAAAGATTACATTATTAAATATACTGCCGGTAATTTGTATTGGAAAGACCAAAACAGTATATATCTTGGCTGCAATGACAATATGGCAAAGATTTTTAAGCTTAACTCTTGTGAAGACGTAATTGGCAAAAGCGACTACGATTTTAACTTAGAAGCACAATTGGTGAAAAAAATTATTAAAAATGACCAATTAGTTCTTAGTTCAGGGAAAGAAGAAATATTTGAAGAAATAGGAGCTAATCCTGAGGGGAAATTAGCGGTTTATTTAACAAAAAAAATTCCACTTAAAAATAGTAATAATGAAATTGTTGGAGTAGTTGGTACTTCTATTGATATTACCGAACGCAAGCTTGCCGAAAAACGTGAAAAACGTGCACTTGTTCAAGCGGCTGAAGCAAAAGCTAAAGCCGATGGCGAGGTAGAACTACGAAATGCGATCGCCGTTTTAGCAGGTAGCATTGCTCATGATTTACGAACGCCAATTGCGAGTTTGGAGATGAATGCTAAACATATCATACGCTTTTGGCCCGTCTTAATTGAGGCTTACCGGAAAGCCAAAGCAGCACAATTATCGATAGAAGGTGATGATTGGGTACTAGAATGTAATTTACCGTTAATAGCACAGGTTGGAAAAACTTTTGAAGAAATAACTCAAGAAATGCAAGAATTTATTAGGGTTACTTTAAAAACTTTAAGTCGGGCCGCACGTAGTGAGCTGATGCAACAAGACTTGACGCCTTGTTCGATATGGCACTGCATTCACAGCACTTTGCAGCGCTATCCTTTTACAGAAGAAGACCACAAGCTTATTCGGTGGGAGCAACACTCTAATTTTGAGTTTATGGGCAATAGCGTACTCATTATTCGTATCTTGTTCAATCTTCTCAATAACGCCCTACAGCAGATTAAGAAAAACCAACACGGAGAAATTCTAATTAGCACCGAAGAGGGTGGTGAAGTCAATATCTTACGTTTTAAAGACACTGCCGGTGGTGCTCCTCCTGAAGTCATTGATCACTTATTTGATGGTTATCATACCACCAAAGAAAAAGGCACCGGAGTGGGGTTAGCGTTTTGTAAACTTACCATGAAAAGTTTTGGTGGCGATATTGTGTGTCGTTCTGTATCTGGCGACTACATGGAGTTTTTGCTAACATTCCCTCAATTACCTGAAAAAACCCAAGACAAATCCCATGGAATAAAACACAATTCTTAAAAACCTGCATTTAAAAACCTTAATGAGACAGCCCTAACCCTACAGCTAGTGAAAAACACTCGTAATTAAAATGAAATTCAAAGTTACGCAAACCGATGGCGCAGCGCGACGAGGGCAACTAACCCTTACGCATGGCACAGTACAAACACCCACATTTATGCCTGTCGGTACCTATGGCACTGTGAAAGCCATGAAACCTGAAGAAGTGCGTGCGACCGGTGCCGAAATCCTATTGGGCAATACCTTCCACTTAATGCTACGTCCAGGTTTAGACATCATTCAAGCGCATGGTGGCTTACACCGTTTTATGCATTGGTCAGGGCCTATTTTAACTGATTCAGGTGGGTTTCAAGTTTTCAGCTTGGGCCAACTTCGCAAATTAACTGAAGAAGGTGTTTGGTTTCGCTCGCCAGTGAATGGAGATGAAGTATTTTTAAATCCCGAGCGCTCAATGCAAGTGCAGCTCGCGTTGGGTTCTGATATTGTCATGGTATTTGATGAATGTACGCCTTATCCTGCTACAGAACAACGAGTTGCTGATTCAATGGCATTATCATTACGCTGGGCTAAGCGCAGTAAAGCCGTACATAACGATAATTCCTCAGCTTTATTTGGGATTGTCCAGGGAGGCATTTATTCCCCATTACGCCGCCAGTCATTAGAAGGACTCATACAAATAGGTTTTGATGGTTATGCCATTGGCGGCTTATCGGTGGGCGAACCTAAACATGAAATGCTTAGCGTGCTCGATCATCTTATGCCGCAAATGCCACACGATAAACCACGGTATTTGATGGGCGTCGGTACTCCAGCAGACCTCATCGAGGCTGTGCAACGTGGGGTGGATATGTTTGATTGCGTATTACCAACCCGCAATGCGCGCAATGGCTATTTGTTTACTACGCAGGGAACAGTGCGTATTCGTAATAGCCGCTATCGTGCTGATACCAATCCATTAGATGCTTCTTGCGCTTGCTATACTTGCCAACATTACACACGTGCTTACTTGCACCATCTTGATCGCTGCGGAGAGATACTTGGCGCTCAACTAAACACTTTTCACAACCTGCATTACTATCAACAGCTCATGTTGGGTTTGCGCACAGCGATTGAACAAGGTAAATTACCTGCCTACATCAGCCAGTTTTATCAACACCAAACACAACGTGAGGAAAACGAATGAGTATGTGGTCATTATTGGGTATTCAAGATGCGTTAGCAGACGCTCCAGCTCCAGCTCCAGCTTCGCCAGCGCATGGTGCGCAAAGTTTAATGTCCTTGGTATGGATGTTGGCTGCTTTTATGATTATTTTTTATTTTTTGCTATTACGCCCACAAACCAAACGAGCTAAAGAGCAACGTAAACTTCTAGAAAGCTTAACTAAGGGCGATGAGGTGATAACGAATGGTGGTCTTGCTGGCAGAATTGTTAAAGTAACAGATAATTTTATTGTATTAAATATTGCTGATAATGTGGACATCACTGTCCAAAAAATGGCAGTTGTGACAGTGTTGCCCAAAGGGACATTGAAGGCTATATAACCCTGAAGGAAAAAAAATGCCCAATCGCTATCCACTTTGGAAATATCTGCTCATGATAGGATTATTCCTGTTGGGGTTACTCTATGCCTTGCCTAATCTTTATGGTGATGACCCTGCAGTACAGGTTTCCTTGAAGGAAAGTGCAGTGCTTGCACCAAACTTGGCGGATAAAGTCAGTAGTGCATTACAAACCAATCATCTCAACTATTTAAAACTGGAACAAGGTAAGCACAATGAGTTATTAGTGCGTTTTGCTGATACTGATACCCAACTTAAAGCCAGTGATATATTAAAAGCTACATTGGGTAATGATTATATTGTGGCATTGAATCTTGCCCCGCGTACGCCTCGTTGGTTAGCAGCGCTGGGTATTGCACCTATGAAGTTAGGGTTGGATTTGCGTGGAGGAGTTCATTTTCTAATAGCAGTTGATACCAATAACGTAGTTAAAACACGCCAAGAAGGAGATATGCGCAATATTGGCGATCAATTACGCTCGCAAATGATTCGCTATGCCAGCATTAGCATATCACCTACGACTCCGAACAGTATTGCAATTCAGTTTCGTGACACAGACAGTCTCGACAAAGCTAAAACCTATTTAGCCCGCCAATTTCCAGATTATTTGTTTACTCCAGTTAACAAAGATGGCGTATTACAGTTGACTGCAACACTCACACAACCTGCATTAACTAAAATGACGGATTACGCTCTCGACCAAACCATCACCATTTTGAATAATCGTATTAACGAATTAGGTGTGTCAGAAGCCGTTGTGCAGCGCCAAGGTAGTAACCAAGTCAGTGTTGATTTACCAGGGGTACAGGATACGGCACGAGCAAAAGATATTATTGGCAAAGTGGCAATTTTACGTTTTCAGTTAGTAGATGTGCAACACGATGTTCAAGCTGCACTTGCTGGAAATATCCCTTTTGGTAGTCGTTTATATACTTATGTGGGGCCACCCCCACAACCCATTTTATTGCAAAATCAAGTGATTTTACGCGGTAGTTCGATTACTTATGCGACTGCGGCAGTAGGCCAAAATGGGCGACCCACAGTACAAGTTACTTTGGGCGGTGGTGGCGAAAGTCTGTTCCAACGAGCCACTGCCAGCAATATAGGTAAACCCTTAGCCGTTGTTTATGTAGAAACTGTTATGCAACAACAAATGGTAAATGGTAAACCTGTTACTAAACCACAACAAATTGAGAAAGTGATTAGTGTTGCCAGCATTCAATCTGCATTGAGTAATAATTTTGAAATCACCAACTTGGAGTCTATGCAATATGCACAGAACCTCGCGCTATTACTGCGTTCAGGTTCATTAGTAGCCCCGGTAGACTTTATCCAAGAACGCACTGTAGGTCCTAGTTTAGGTAAAGCCAATATTCATATGGGCGTTTTATCAGTTGAAGTAGGTGCGGCATTTGTTATTATTTTTATGATTTGTTATTACCGCTTGTTTGGTTTAGTAGCTGATTTAGCACTGGTATTAAATATTATTTTCATTATTGCTATTTTATCGGTGTTGGGTGCAACTCTGACACTGCCTGGTATTGCTGCTATCGTATTAACAGTCGGCATGGCGGTGGATGCCAATGTATTAATCAATGAACGTATTCGTGAAGAATTGCGCAATGGCGCAAGCCCACAAGCGAGCATCCAAACGGGATATAGTCGAGCTTTTACCACCATCGTGGACGCTAACGTATCCACTTTAATTGTCGCATTGATTTTATTTGCACTGGGTAGCGGTTCGGTAAAAGGATTTGCAGTAATTTTGATTATTGGTTTGCTCACATCAATGGTAACTGCTATTTTCTTTACCCGAGGCATTATTAATTTGATTTATGGCGGACGTTCAGTGAAGTCATTGTCCATCGGTATTAAAGTACCAGCAATAGTAAGCCAATCATTTCGTAAGAGTAACTAGCATGGAATTTTTTAAAACAAATACCCGCATTGATTTCATGGGGCAACGTAAGTGGGCAGCATTATTTTCTATCATTTTATTTATTGCTTCGATTGCTTCGCTGATAATTAATCATCTTAATTTAGGTTTAGATTTTACCGGTGGTACGCAGATTGAAGTGACCTATCCGCAACAAGCCGACTTAAATCAAATCCGCGAACAACTTACTCATGCTGGATTTGGCACGGCAGTAGTGCAAGCGTATGGCAATTCACGTGATGTATTAATTCGGCTTGCTCCGCGTAAGGATTATACGCAAGAGCAACTTAAAAATGCTTTATTACAAGCTTTACCCGGCGCACAATTACAACAAGTAGAATATATTGGCCCACAAGTAGGGCAAGCGTTAGTTACGAATGGTATTTTAGCTATTATTGTTTCTTTGATAGCAACGATGATTTATATCGCGTTGCGTTTTGAAATTCGTTTCGCAGTTAGCGCGGCGCTGGCATTGATTCATGATCCGGTGCTGATTTTAGGCATATTTTCATTTTTTCATATTAATTTTGATTTAATTGCATTAGCTGCAGTTTTAACCATCATTGGTTATTCGTTAAACGATACGATTGTGGTATATGATCGGGTACGGGAGAATTTCCGCAAGGTGCGCAAAGGTACAACTACCGAGATCATGAATTTATCTATTAATCAAACTTTGTCGCGTACCATCATGACTTCAGGATTAACTTTAATGGTGGTGATTGCATTGTTTATTTTTGGTGGTGAGACGTTACGACCTTTTTCCTTAGCATTAATAATCGGTATTGTGATTGGTACCTATTCTTCGATTTACGTTGCCGGTTCATTGGCGATTGCAATGGGGTTGGATCGCTCGCATCTTTTACCTACACCTAAAAAGGAATTGGAAGATCGACCATAAATTGTGATAACAATTTACGTTAAAAATGCCTAGAATATGCAAACCTTATCTCAGTCATTGCTGTAGGGGTTAGATAATTCGTTGATGCCCGAAATCCGTCATTGCGAAGGAGCGTTAGCGATGCGACAATCCACAGAGACCCGTCATTGCGAGGAACTTTAGCGATGCGGCAATCCACAGAGACCCCCGTCATTGCGAAGGAGCGAAGCGACTGAAGCAAACCAGGTTTTTTATTTCCAAGAGATTCACTCATGCGTGAACGTCAGCCAGCCCTTTACATCATGACAAATAAGCCTAATGGTACCCTTTATACAGGTGTAACAAGCGATCTTATAAAAAGGGTTTATCAGCATAAGTGTGCTCAGATACCGGGCTTTACAAAACACTATGATTGTAAATGCCTGGTTTATTATGAACACTATGAAACTATGCTCAGTGCAATTGAACGAGAGAAACAAATCAAAGCAGGCTCGAGAAAGAAGAAATTAGCTCTTATTGAAAGTATGAATCCAGCATGGCAGGACTTGTATGAAAAATTGTTATAAAAAACCTGGATCAACTATGTTTGCACTAACATCAAATCTCGAATTTTAGCGTTAGCAATAACGATAATCTTACGCATTAATGCCACTACCGCTACCTTTGGTTTTTTGCCCGCCGCAACGAGTTGACGATAC
>JBAUEV010000068.1:0-2691 GCA_049678805.1 Gammaproteobacteria bacterium | reverse complement strand
ATATAGAGCGCCAACAAACTGAAATTGCGCGGCAACGTCGCCATGAAACCACTCTTATTCCAGCCGATTTTGATTATAATGCAATCCGGAGTTTGTCCAGTGAGGTACGACAAAAATTGCTAGCGGTAAAACCGACCACGCTTGGTCAAGCAACACGCATTCCCGGCGTCACTCCTGCTGCTATTTCGTTGTTGTTAATTCATCTTAAAAAACGTCACGGTTAACCAAAAAGTTAATTTTTCTCTTTATTCCACCGTTACCGATTTCGCTAAATTACGTGGCTGATCTACATCCGTGCCCTTCAGCACTGCGACGTAATAGGCTAATAATTGCAAAGGAATGATGTACACAATAGGTGCCGTGAGGCTAGATACCATAGGCATAGGAATAATAGTGGCGTTCTGAGTGTTTTTGAATTCAGCCGTTTTATCAGCAAAGAGAATCAGTTGGCCACCGCGGGTTTGCACTTCATATAAATTAGAAATTAATTTTTCTAACCACTCATCATTGGCAGCAAGAGCAACCACCAACATATGTTTATCCACCAACGCCAAAGGTCCATGTTTTAATTCACCTGCTGGGTAGGCTTCGGCATGAATATAAGAAATTTCCTTAAGTTTTAATGCGCCCTCGAGTGCAATCGGAAATTGCAAACCACGTCCTAAAAATAAGGCATGCTCTTTATCGGCAAAACGCTCCGCCAATACTTGAATCGTTTCACTCAACGCCAATGCTTGTTCCATTTGCCTGGGCAATTCTAATAATTGGCGTATCAATGCGGCCTCATCAATTTGTTGCGGCACACGATATTTGGCTAAAACAATACTGAGCATTAATAATGCGACTAACTGAGTGGTAAACGCTTTGGTTGATGCTACCCCAATTTCAACACCGGCACGCATCATAAATACCAAATCGGATTCACGAACCAATGAGCTTTCTGGCACATTGCAAATAGCTAACGTACCCGCATAGGGTAAGGTTTTAGCTTGACGCAAAGCCGCTAACGTATCTGCGGTTTCACCCGATTGCGATAAAGTAAGAAACAAAGTGTCAGGCTCAACCACAGCAGAACGGTAGCGTATTTCGCTGGCAAT
Organism: Gammaproteobacteria bacterium; assembly: GCA_049678805.1. Taxonomy (GTDB): domain Bacteria; phylum Pseudomonadota; class Gammaproteobacteria; genus JBAUEV01. Next base: position 1,594 of record JBAUEV010000068.1, on the reverse strand, counting down.
TTCGACCTGACAAGGAATTTTCGCCAAACTTTCCAACCAATAACGTCCTACCAATCCAGCATGATAACTGGTGCCGCAAGCAACAATTTGAATTTTGCGGATGCGAGGAAATAATTCTTCTGCCTGCGTACCAAATGTGCGCGCAAAAATATGTTTATGCGTTAAACGTCCGGCCAATGTTTCAGTGACAGCTTGGGGTTGCTCGAAAATTTCTTTCAGCATGAAATGACGAAAATTGCCGCGATTACTTGCATCGCGTTGAGTATTTACAGTATGAACTTTGCGCGTTTGCTCCACACCATCGCTATTATAAATTTTAACTTGATTAACTCGCACATCAGCAATATCACCTTCTTCTAAGTAAATAAAACGCTGTGTAACGGGCAGCAACGCGTGCGTATCTGAAGCAATAAAATTTTCGCCATCACCGAGCCCAATAATGAGTGGACAACCACAACGAACCGCAATTAATCGCTTGGGTTCTGCTTGGTGCATAATTGCCAAGGCATAAGCACCGATTAAATGCTGGACCATATTTCGTACTGCAGTTAAAAAATCTTCCCCTTGTTGCAAATACTGATGAATAGTATGTACTACAACTTCTGTATCAGTATCAGAAATAAATTGATAACCTTGTTTTAATAATTGTTCTTTCAAAGATTGGAAATTTTCGATGATGCCGTTATGAACAACAGCGATTCTATCGTCCTGTGATAGATGGGGATGGGCATTTCTTTCGGTGGGTTCGCCATGCGTCGCCCATCGGGTATGGGCTATGCCAGTATTCCCGGCAAGCGTTTGGGTGTCGAGCAAATCGTGGAGTTTTTGGACTTTCCCAGATGTGCGTACTCGACGCATGGTTTGCGCTTCGTCTATGACGGCAATACCTGCTGAGTCATATCCACGGTATTCGAGGCGGTTTAAGCCATCGAGCAATACCCCAACCATATCCCGCTGCCCTACTGCACCAATAATCCCACACATGAAAATTTACCTTGTTAGTTGTAAACGGTCATTTTAGCGGGTTAAGGTTTGGGGCGCCAGATGCTACTAGCCCAGCTTTTCCATTAACCCAAGTAAGGGTGAGGATTCAGCAATCACTTTCAACGCTTCTCGGTAGGTATCAAATATCTGTTCTTTACTCACTGCAGCTTGTGTTGTTTTGTCAGTAATTATTTTAGTTAACTCTAAAGCTGCATGGATTTGATGATTGGCTACCTGAAACACATTCTCCAGCATGTCATTAACAACTTCATGATCCTCGTTTGGGTCATCGTCAACCATGAAAGAAAAATCATCGACTTCGGAAGCGGGTTTTTGAAGAGTACGATTTTTTGGCATAATTTATTTCCTCTAAAGTGCATTAAAAAAGGATGGTTTGCGATGGGCAAGTCTACACCAGTCTTAGCTGTTTTCCAATTCATAATAGTGTTAGAAGGGCAAACGCATTTTACCCTCCTCATCGCCTACGTGTCGCTCGCTCCTTACCGTCTACGTACCGCGGCTTGTCCGCGGTATCCACAAAAACCCGTCATTGCGAGCGGAGCGACGCAATCCAGTTTTACGACGAAGCAATAACGAAAAAACTAGATGC
>JBAUEV010000067.1:0-7601 GCA_049678805.1 Gammaproteobacteria bacterium | reverse complement strand
CTTGATCCAGACGGTCGTTAAAACCTATTGCTTCACGGTGGCCTACGCCCGTGCCTCTGGTTGGTAACAGCCAGAGGCTTTTCTCTCCAGCATTTTATACCACAACTTAAACTTACAATTGCTTCGGCCAAAAAATGGCCTCGCAATGACGAAGACATGGGAATTATGCAACAACGCAGGACAAGCCGCGGCACGTAGGCTGGGGCTGAGTTATTACGCGTTTTTTAGGTTTTTAACGTTCGACTATTTAGAATTAAGTTGATGTCGATGCGCTTTTTTTCTCTGCTAATGCAGCTAATAATTTCTCATGAATCCCTGCAAAATCTTTATTGCTCATAATTAAAATGTGATCGCCTTTTCTACTTTTTGTAATAAGAGTTGCAATAATATCCTCCACTGAATCACAAGCAGTGGTCGGATAGTAGCAAGCGATCGCCAAATCTTGCACTTCCCATTCCACATTTTCAGGACGTAATAAAATAACCTCATCCGCATCTAAAAATGCTTCAACAAAATCGCTAATTTTATGGCAACCTTGCCGCATCGTATATGAACCAAACTCCATCACTGCAATAATTCTTTCACTATTTACTTTAGCACGCAACGCTTTTAAGGTGGCAGCAATCGCAGTGGGGTGATGTGCAAAATCATCGTAAACTGTAATACCCTCCACCTGCCCTTTGACTTCTAAACGTCGCTTAACACCAGCAAAACTATTAAGAGCATTGATGGCGATTTCGGGTGCTACGCCAACATGTTGTGCCGCAGCTACCGCCGCTAAAGCATTAGCAATATTATGCTCTCCTAACAAAGACCATTGCACTGCACCATAATACTGCCCTTGATAAGCGATCTCAAAACGGCTGCAATCTTTGCTAACTTTTTTAGCTTGCCAATCAGCATCACTGCCAACAATGGTCGTGACTGGCGTCCAACAACCTTGTTTCATGACCAATTGCAAATTTCTATCATCACTTGGCGCAATAATCTGACCATTAGCAGGTATCGTACGCAATAAAAAATGAAAAGTTTGTTTAAGGACCGCCATATCGGCAAAAATATCGGCATGGTCATATTCCAAATTATTTAACACTAAGGTCTTTGGCCGATAATGCAAAAATTTGGATCGTTTATCGAAAAATGCACTGTCATATTCATCGCCTTCGATTACAAAGAAAGGCGTGCTGCCTAACCGTGCAGAGGTTGAAAAATTATTGGCAACTCCACCGATTAAGAATCCCGGCACTAAGCCAGCACATTCTAATATCCAGGTTAACAGGCTAGTGGTCGTCGTTTTGCCGTGCGTGCCAGCAACAGCCAATACCCACCGATCACGCAATACGTGATCGGCTAACCATTGTGGCGCAGAGAGGTAGGGTAAACGTTGGTTTAATACATATTCCACTGCTGGATTACCACGCGACAATGCGTTACCTATGATAACTAAATCAGGTGCAGGTTGGAGATGTTCTGGGTGATAGCCCTGGTGCAATACAATTCCTTGCTCTTGTAATTGGGTACTCATGGGAGGATAAACATGAATATCTGAGCCTGTTACCTCATGTCCTTGTTGTTTAGCAATGACAGCTATACCCCCCATGAAAGTGCCGCAAATACCTAAAATATGAATGCGCATGCCAATTCTCATGTTTCAAAGTTATAAATGTGAACCCTCTCTTGCTAGGGAGCCACCTATGTCGTGGAGTGCGACTAGTTATCAGGCCCTTCGAGACGTGGCACGTTGTGCCGCTCCTCAGGGTGAACGGATTTACGGCATGGTACAGGGATGTACCGTGGAGCATGAAACGACATAGGTGGCTCCCTAGCGCCTACTTATCATAACAAATATCTTAGAGCTGTATTTATCAAAATTAAAGCTTTAGAAAAACTCATTTGCCCGTTAAAATAGGCACCCAATTTAACGTTTTTAACAGGACAAGACGGGTATATGAAAAAAGCGAATATTTTTTATGCACAATCAGGGGGCGTTACTGCCGTGATTAATGCTACGGCCGCTGGGGTTATTCAGACTGCTCGACGTTGCCGCAACAAGATTGGTAAGGTTTATGCCGGCAAAAACGGCATTCTAGGTGCTTTAAAAGAGGAACTGATTGATACTAGCCGCGAATCGGCTAAAGCCATAGATGCCTTGCGCTATACGCCAGGTGGCGCGTTTGGCTCTTGTCGCTATAAACTGAAAAGTTTAGAGGAAAACCGCGCAGAATGTGAGCGTTTGATTGAAGTATTTGCTGCGCATAACATTGGTTATTTTTTATACAATGGTGGGGGCGATTCGCAAGATACTGTGCTTAAAGTCTCCCAAATCAGCACCCAACTGGGTTATCCACTTGCTTGCATTGGCATTCCTAAAACTGTGGATAATGATCTACCTTATACCGATAGCTGCAGTGGCTTTGGCTCAGTTGCTAAATATGTAGCTGTTTCTATCCTTGAGGCAGGATTAGACGTAGCCTCTATGGCTGCAACGTCTACTAAAGTTTTTATTCTTGAAGTGATGGGGCGCCATACAGGATGGATCGCGGCTGCCAGTGGCTTGGCCGCCAAAAAATCAGGCGATGCTCCCCACGTGATATTGTTCCCTGAAATTGCTTTTGACCCAGCGGCGTTTCTAAAACGCGTGGATGAATGTGTAAAAAAATACGGTTATTGCGCAGTTGTGGTTTCTGAAGGCATCCGCAACCACGAAGGTAAATTTTTATCAGAAGCCGGTATTAAAGATGCTTTTGGTCATAGCCAATTAGGCGGTGTTGCGCCGATCATTGCCCGGTTGATTAAAGATAAATTGCACTACAAGTACCACTGGGCAGTGGCTGATTATTTGCAACGTTCGGCTCGACATATTGCTTCTCAAGTGGATTTAGACCAAGCGTATGCATTGGGATGTGCTGCCGTAGAGCAAGCAGTGGCAGGCAAAAGTAATATTATGTTAACTATCGAACGCCGTCCTAGCAAAACCTATCGTTGGCGAATTGGTGAAGTACCACTTGAAAAAGTTGCGAATGTTGAGCGCAAAGTTCCTCGTAATTTCATTACCAAAGATGGTTTCCAGATTACTGCCGCTTGTCGTGAATATTTGGCACCTTTAATTGATGGCGAAGCTTACCCGCCTTATAAAAACGGGTTGCCACAATATGTGCAGTTGGAAAATAAGCTGGTGCTGAAGAAAATCAAGGAGCCGAAAAAAACAGCCAACCACGAAACCACCAGTCCTACTCTTAATCCACCATTCAATCCCACAATGGAAAACCAGGCGATGTAAAAACCCGTCATTGCGAGGAGCGTTAGCGACGCGGCAATCCAGGTTTTGAAGATGGATTGCTTCGGCCAAAAAACGGCCTCGCAATGACGGCTTTTTTCATTGGATGCTGAATGCCGCGATCAAGTCGGCGTTGTTGCATATTTCATATAATACAAGGTCGTTGGGTAAGAATGTCGTGTGGGTGTCGTTGGAAGACCGTAGAATACAGGGATGTATTCTACGACCGCAGGATGCAGTTTTGTCTGAAAACGATACTTACACGGCATTCTAAAAATAAGAAATATGCAACAACGCCAATCAAGTCGCTGGCATTACTCACTATAATACATATCAAACTCAACTGGATGAGTTAGCGTATTTAGTCGCGTCACCTCTTCCATCTTCAATTGAATGTAACCATCAATCAAATCTTTAGAAAACACATCGCCTTCCAGTAAAAATTCACAATCCGCTTTCAAGCAAGCCAAGGCTTCTTCTAAACTACTGCAGACCGTCGGAATACGGCGCTTTTTCTTTTCAGACAATTCATAGAGATTTTCATCTATAGGCTCACCAGGATGAATTTTATTTTTAATGCCATCCAAACCCGCCATCATCATCGCAGAAAAAGCCAAATAAGGATTGCTTAATGCATCAGGAAAACGTACTTCAATACGACGTCCTTTTAGATTTACCACATGTGGTACGCGAATGGCTGCCGAACGATTGCGTGCCGAGTAGGCTAGCATAACGGGCGCTTCAAACCCCGGCACCAAACGTTTATAACTGTTGGTCCCTGGATTGGTAAATGCGTTTAACGCCCGAGCGTGTTTAATAATCCCACCAATGTAATACAATGCCAAATCCGATAATCCGGCATAACTATCGCCGGCAAATAAGTTTTTACCGTCTTTAGCCAATGATTGATGGCAGTGCATACCGTTACCATTGTCGCCAATTAAAGGTTTAGGCATAAAAGTAGCCGTTTTGCCGTAAGCTTGTGCAACATTGTGTATGGCATATTTCAAAATTTGTACGTTATCAGCGGTACGCAGCAAATTAGCAAAACGAATATCAATTTCGTTTTGATTAGCTGTTGCAACTTCGTGGTGGTGGGTTTCCACATGCAACCCCATATCTTCCATCATCAGGCACATGGCAGAACGAATGTCTTGTGATGAATCCACGGGAGGCACAGGAAAATAGCCGCCTTTAACCCGCGGCCGGTGGCCAAAGTTACCGTCTTCATATTGGGTTTCAGTATTCCAAGCGGCCTCTTCAGAATCCACTTTAAACATCATGCAATTCATTTGATCTGTTTTCCAGACCACGCTGTCGAAGATAAAGAATTCTGGTTCAGGCCCTATATAGCAGACGTCAGCGATTCCAGTTGAGCGCAAATATTCCTGGGCGCGTTTAGCCACAGAACGCGGATCACGGATATAACCTTGCATGGTAAGGGGGTCAACAACATCGCAACGTAGAATAAGAGTAGGCTCCTCGAAAAAAGGGTCCATGATGGCTGTTTCGAGATCAGGCATCAACGACATATCGGATTCATTAATGCTTTTCCAGCCCGCAATAGAAGAGCCATCAAATGCTTTACCCTGTTCAAAGAAGTCCTTATCTACCATTGCAGCCGAAATGCTCATATGCTGCTCTTTACCCCGGGTATCGGTAAAGCGTAAATCAACGAATTTAACCTTATGTTCTTCGATCAGTTTTAGGACACTTTGAAATGATGGCTGAGCCATATCTATATTTCCTCCGGATAAGTGAGTAGGCAAGGAGTACAATGGGCGATTTTCGCGGAAAATGCGTAGGGAAGCAAGCGGCTAGAAGAAATTTTTTAAACGAATGACCAGGACAAATACAAGTGACGGATGCAAAGCAAGACCAGCCTGTTTTGCGGAATAATCAAACAGGTTGGTCATCGTGAACGTATGTTAAGCTGCTGCGGCAGCTGTGGGCTGCTCTTTGATGAAATCAGTATAAGTTTCATGGAACTTATTGAAAGTCATATCATTCAATATTTTCTGTCCTTTGACATTACCAAACATTTCCTTTTCTAAAATTTTATCAATGATTACATCAAACGTAGAAGACTCAGGCATTTTTTTAAAGAAACTGGCTGTGTAAGTATCCAACGATAGCTCCATCTTGTCTTTAATAACTGTGTCTCGCTTTTCAATCAAAGCACCTATAAGAATATTACGGGCATTTTCGGGCGGCATAGGCTCTTCTTCACGCTTAACGTTAGCATCTAAATCTTCTATCAATTTGCGTATCTCATCAACATTTTCATTAACCCTCTTTAGCCTTCGAGATGCCCCTTCATAATTGCGAAGTTCCTCAAGAACAAAATCTGTTAGAAACATCCATTTCTCTTTTTGAAGGTCTTCCGGGCGATATTTCTTTTTGAAAAGACTAATAAAATCAGAATCCTCCATTTTCGTTAGATGCTTTGACAATCCTTCAAAATTTAACAATTCATTGATGCCTTTCTTCACTAGAAGCACTTCATGAACAAGAATTATAGACTTCTTCGAATTTAAAAGATCGGGCTCTTTTATTATTTTATTTAAGTAGTCATCAAGATTAGCAATCTGTTGTATTAAACAGCCTTTCAAAACATCAAAACGCGAATCTTCAGCACCAACCGTACTCATCACATTGTATATTGTTTCCACAGCATCTTTTACAACACCTGATTTGTTTACCATCAGTACTTCATCATGCATTTTCTTGACTGCATTTTGTAATTTATTCCAATCAAGCACGCTTTTCATAAAATCTTCATCAGTCCCCTTATCACCAAAAAGAGGAGAATACTGCTTGGGAACCTTAACAGTGACAGCTATTTCCAGGTTAGTCATTTCAGTTTTTTTAGCAGCTTTATCAGTTTCAATTGCTTGCAGTATTGAATCAAGCTGATCGTTTATACCATTATCATCTTCAATAGAAGAACGTTGGTCAGGAATCTTTGCAGCGACAGCTATTCCAACGTTAGTTACATTAATGGGTAGAACTGATTCACGTACCGTATTGGCCCGAATTATTTCCAACTCAAATGTTTCGGTATTTTTTCTTATTTCCTGAGTCAATTTAGTGAGTTCATCATGGCTTATGCCAAGTCTATACTTAGCCTGAATATTTCGTTCGTTTACATCTAATATATGAAGTTGCTTATCAATATTTATCTGCAATTGCTCAAGTTGAGTTTTATTTTTAGTTAACAATTTTTCTAAATCAGCTTTTTTAAATTTAATCTTATTAGTACCTTCGCCCAATGCTTCTTTTATTTTTTCAACAACCCGCTCTAGCTCGTTATAAGACGAGTTAGCAGTTTCAGTTAATTCTTTTGTTTTAATAAGCAACTTATCGTCAAAAGAAGAGGCTCGCTTATTTTCTGTTTTTTTAAGTAATTCTTGCTTAAATCGTTCAAACAAAGCTTGTGGTTCCTCTGGTGGCTGCGCTTTTTTTACACGATTTATTTCAATTTTTGCATTCACTTCTCGGAGCCTGGTTTTAATACCTTCATATTCTTCAGCTTCAATTTTTCCTTCATGGGCTTTTATTTTATTAATAGTATCAATTGCGGTTTCAATTATGCCAAGTAATGCAGTAAGCTTGTTTTTTACAGCAGAAGGTTCTTCATGTTTTAAATTCTCAAGATCATCATTACATTCATTTAGCAACGCGTTAAAATTTTCTTTGGTATAATCTTTATCCTCAAGGTAATTACGGTCGTCTTCTAAATCAGTCAACTTCCATTTCAAGACTTGCATTTTTTCATGTAATTCTTGAAGTAATTTCTTATTTTCTTGAGCATCAATAGTGTCAGTACCTTCCAAAGTTTCTAAGAATTCAGATTGATTTTCATGAGTATCTTTTAAAATCTCATTGATAAATTGGATTTTTGCTTGAATATTGTCATACAGCTTATTCAAAACTATTGGCACATCCTTGAGTGAATCTTTTATATTGATATTGTTGATCTGTTCTGCACGATGCCTAAGCTCGAAATCAGCTGGGTGTTTGCTCACTAGGTTATTGTAATTGGGTGACTTTTTAATCAGTTCTAATAGCTCTCTAGCCTCATTTATCCTTATTTCAGGGAACTCTAGTTTTTTGTCTAATTCATCATTAATCAATCCTTTAATATCATCTTTAAATCCAGCAAGATGAGTCATTTTTTTATCAAAAATTATTTCTTTCGAGAAGGCAGGGAAGTGCGAAGCACGAGCCGCCGAGCCCGCGGTAGCCGCGTCTAGCGGCGTTAAGTCATTGGCGAAGCCTATTGTTGGCGGAGACAGGACGGCCGCGGCAGAAGGAAATACCG
>JBAUEV010000066.1:0-7615 GCA_049678805.1 Gammaproteobacteria bacterium | reverse complement strand
CTTGATCCAGACGGTCGTTAAAACCTATTGCTTCACGGTGGCCTACGCCCGTGCCTCTGGTTGGTAACAGCCAGAGGCTTTTCTCTCCAGCATTTTATACCACAACTTAAACTTACAATTGCTTCGGTTGCTACGCTCCCTCGCAATGACGGTTTAACGTTCGTCTAAATCTCAACCATGGCAAAATCTGCTTTGGTGGCACCACAATCAGGACATAGCCAAGTATCGGGTACATCTTCCCAGCGGGTGCCGGCGACTATGCCTTCTTCTGGCCAACCTTTTTCTTCATAATAAATAAAACCACACAGCAAACACATGTATTTTTTGTAGTTCATAGTAATAATAAGCCAAGGTTACCCAAGTATTGCTTGAATATTTTAAATGTTCTTACAGAATCAGCAACTGCAAACAGGGTATCTGTCAGAACTAATCTTATGCTTACTCCTTCCCGCTGTCGTTAAGTGCGACTAGGTACAGGCCCTTCGGGATGCAGCACGTTGTGCCGCTCCTCAGGGTGAACGGCTTTACGGGATGGTACAGGGATGTACCATGGAGCACAAAACGACAGCGGGAAGGAGTGAGCAATAGTCTGTCCTAAAGCGGTTAGTTGCTTGTCTACTTTGCTACGCGTATTATCTTCTTTTTGAATATACTCTGTGATTAGTTATGCTCGCATCACCTTCGTTAACACCACAACAACAAATCATGCGTGAATTATCCGACCGCTTGGTTAAGGCACAACGCCCTATCCATATTTTGGACGCATTAAAATGGGGACCGGAAATTCAACAAGGTTTTTTTGCCAGTGGGTTTAAAGAACCACCTAAAGTTAACGTCGATTTTTATAATCGGATTCCACTTGCTTTCAATCCTGAAGAAAAAGTAGCTGAATTTTATGCATTAGAGCGTGATATTCGTACCCAATTGGGGCAATTAAGTGGTGCAGGTAAGATTATGCAACGCATGTGCCGGGAATACCGTGAAGTTATCCGTTTACTACAGGCACGTGGCACTGCTGAATTTCCCCGTATTTCTCAAGAACTCTACGGCAGTAGTGAGGATGCGTTTTATGCAGGTGCTCCTACATTAAACGATTTGGCATTAGCGGTTTCGCAAACACTCAGTAATTTAGAGGAGCAGGTTATTACTGATGCAGATGTCAAATGTTATACGAGCGAGGAAGCGGTTGAGATTTTAAATCAACGTTTAGCAGGCTATTTTGAAAATAGCCAAGGTGAGCCTCAAGTACGCGTTAAAATAAGCGATGGTATTATTGCTGATGCTTCTGCGGGTGCAGAAATAATTAAAATCCGTAAAGGAGCACAGTTTAGTGAGCGTGATCTAAAAGTTATCGAGGTACATGAGGGCTGGGTACATATAGCAACAACTATAAATGGCTTGTCTCAACCGATATGTACTTTTTTAAGTAAAGGGCCTCCATCATCCACTCAAACTCAGGAAGGATTGGCGACTATTATGGAGATTTTTACCTTAGCCTCCTATCCAGGGCGTGTACAGCGAATAACGAATCGCATCACGGCCATTAATATGGCCGAACAGGGTGCCAATTTCATTGAGGTTTTTAATTTTTTCCTGAATGGGGGGTTAGACGAAGAAAGTAGCTATCATAGCGCAGCACGAGTGTTCCGTGGCTGTCCGTTAGACAAAGGTGCATTTACTAAAGATTTAGCCTATACCAAAGGTTTTGTTTTGATTTATAACTACATTCGCTTAGCGATTCAACGTGGTTTGTTATCAGGGATTCCGTTGTTGTTTTTGGGCAAGACTACTTTAGAAGATATGCCGCTATTAATCAATTTATTAGAAGAAGGGATAGTGATAGCGCCTAAATACATACCTCCCCAGTTTCGTGATTTAGCAGCATTAAGTGCCTGGGTGAGCTATTCATTATTTTTGAGCCGCTTAGATATTCAACGGTTAGCAATGGATTACAAGCAGATTTTTGGGGATTAAGTGAGTGGAGGTGCTGCTCGCTCCTTACCGTCTGCGTGCCGCGGCCTGACTGGTGGGATCCAGCATTTCCGTCATTGCGAGGAGCATTAGCGACGCAGCAATCCAGAAGCCCCGGGCGATAATATCTTAATCACCATATCTGCCACAGCTTGGCCTAATAATTTATGTTCTGGTTCATCCAGATGGATACCATCAAGTTTACTTGAGCTTACAATAAGCGTCGCATCTATAAATTCACATTTTTCTTGTTGTGCCATCTGTTTATATAGCGCTGATAACATCTTTGTTTTTTTAATTGGCTCACCATCAAATTGCGGATGTAAATTTTCAGTTTTTAATATAGGCGGCGGTGCAATGATTAAAATTTTTGGTGCTGTTAAATTAGATCCTTTATCACACATTTTAATTGATTTTACTAACAGCCTCATTCCTTCGGTAATTTCTTCTGGTGTTTTGTTAAACTGTATTTTTGTATCATTAGTTCCTAACATAAAAATAACAAGATCAATTGGATAATGTGATTCTAAACATGCAGGTAATAGGGTTAATCCATTTCGAAATGGTCTACCAGGAATAATTTCATCAAGTATCGTAGTGCGTCCATTGATCCCTTCCTCAACAACATTATATTTTTCGCCTAGTTTATTCTGCAGTATGCCTGTCCATCTTTTATCTTTAGTATAACGTGCCGATAATCCCGTTTTTTCATCAAAGGTTCCAGGAATAAACCCCCTTAAATTCGAATCACCATAACATAGGATAGTTTTCATGTTAACTCTCGCATCACTATAAATCTTTAATCGACAGGTAAATACTCATCTTCGCCCCGGTTAACTGCTTCAATTTTATCACAATCTTTTTGAATTGAATTTAGCATATTTTTTGCATCGTCGGGTGTTATATACCAACTTCTAGCAGATACTTGCTGATATTTTTCACGGTCTTCCCAATAATTGATAGGCTTAAATTAACTTAAGAATTTAAGAATATGCCAAATTAGATTTATCAGCGCGAGCAAAAACAATAATTGATAGTACAACCAAACCAACACCTACTAGCTGCATAAGATTGATCTTTTCTCCAAGCGTTAACCAAGCAATAAAAATAGTTGCTATTGGCATAACAGCCGTAGATAACGAAGCAAGGGATGACTCAACTTTGCTCGATCCTAAATACCAAAAAACATAAAATAGACCTGAGGATAAACTTACTAATCCTAATGTAAAACTCTCAGATAATGAGACATGCAATGTCTGCCAATTAATTTGCCATAGCATCATTGGAATCAACATTGCGGCATTAATAGCATTAATTAACGCTGATATTAAAAAAACGGGTAAGTTAATAGGATGTAATTTACATAAAACGTAATAACTGGCTTCTGGTATTAACGCTAACAGAACAATAAAATCACCCCCTAGTGAGTTATTGATCTTAATACCATTAAACTTGTCAGCGTTGACTATTATTAAACCGATAGTAGCAAATCCAATACATAACCCTTTTTTTAAATTTATTCTTTCACGTAAGCATAGCCAAGACATAATGGCGATAATTGCTGGTAAGGTACTGGTTATAATGCCAGCGACATTCGCATTGGTATATTTTAAACCCAATACCATCATGAAATTAAACAAAACTCCTGCTGTAACAGCCTGGGCTAAAATGAATATCCAGGTTTTTCTATCAAGCTGCCGTAGATACTGCAAACTATTTACCTGAAAATTTGTAAAGTAATGCAAAAGTCCAAGAATGATGGTTGCAAAGAAGAATCGCACACTTAATAGAAATAAAATCGGAAAACTAGCAACTAAGGACTTGGAACCCACAATATTGATACTAACCATAATTTGCGCCAGAACAAGCAATAAGTAGCTCGTTTGATGAAGATATTGAGGTGCTAGTCCTCGAAGAAAAGATTTCATTAGGTATGTGACGGCAGTTGATTTTTCGAAAAAAAATTATATAAGTGGTTTTCTTTTGCGTCAATTATAATTTAGACGCCCGCTCTTTTGCCATGTAGTATCTGCCAATGAGAAGGAATAGGTAAGGGTTTCCTCTTTGTCCACCCTGTGGCACTTTCAAAAAAATAGATGTCCTAATTTCGGCGGTATCTTATTATGTGCCTAGTAGAATAATAACAACTAAGATATAGGGTACTTTGTTTTAATGAGGTAGAAATGATAACTGCAAAAGAGAAGCGAGAATATTATCAGGCATTGATTGCTAAAGACACAGAATATGAAGGCATATTTTATGTTGGGGTTAAAACCACAGGCATATTCTGTCGTCCCACTTGTCCAGCAAGAAAGCCGAAATTTGAGCATTGTGAGTTTTTTAAGACTGCCCAGCAAGCGCTTCTAGCTTCATTTCGACCCTGTAAGCGTTGCCAACCACTTTCTCACCCTCATCGAGTTTCAGAATTTGTTCAAATGCTCGTGCAAGCGGTGGAAGAAAATCCTGAAAAACGATGGAAAGATAAAGATTTTGAAACATTATCGGTTGATGCTTCAACGGCACGCCGGCAGTTCAAAAAGCGATTTGGCATGACGTTTGTTGAATATGCGAGAGCGCGGCGCATGGGACTCGCCATAAAACAAATCAGAGCGGGGGATTCGGTAATTGATGCGCAAATTTCTAGTGGATATGAATCTGGGAGTGGTTTCAGAGATGCATTTTCCCGAATTATGGGAGCAGCCTCTTCTTTGCAGCAACAATGTAACCTTTTAAAGGCGGCATGGTTGGATACACCATTGGGTCCGATGATCGCAATCTCAGATGAAGAAGCACTTTATCTTTTAGAGTTTGTTGATCGTCGAGGTTTAGAGCGCGAGATTGAACATCTCAGAAAGAAAACAAAAACGGCAATCATACCAGGCTATACAAAGCCCATTCATTTTATTGAAAAAGAACTGAATTTATATTTTTCTGGTAAGTTAAAAGAATTCAAAACCCCACTACTTTTACTTGGATCGTCTTTTCAAAAAAGTGTGTGGGAAGAATTAAAAAAGATCCCTTACGGTGAAACTCGATCCTATTTAGACATCGCCAAAGCGGTTGGAAATCATTTGGCATTTCGTGCAGTTGCGCGAGCAAATGGCATGAACCAGTTTGCTATTGTTATCCCCTGCCACCGTGTCATCAACTCAGATGGTAAATTGGGTGGTTATGGTGGAGGCATCCAACGTAAACAATGGTTAATTAATCATGAAAAAACGAGCCAAACCTTATGAAATATTCAGGTTAGGAGGTTTTCAACAAATAATATCCTACAGCGCCAGCTTTTTTACTGTGTAATACCTGCCAATGAGAAGGAATCGGTAAAGGTTCTAATTCTGCTTCGGCTTCAATATAAATTAAAGCATTTGGTTTTAACCAGTGATGTTGTTCTAACCATTGACAACACGAGGCAAGCAATTGCTGACGAAAAGGTGGATCAAGAAACACAATATCAAAAGGCGTTAAATGCAATTGTTCTAATCCTTGTGGGAAAGTTGCACAATAAAATTCAGCTGCATTTGTTTTAAGCAAAGCAGCATTTTCTTGTAAAACTGCAATAATTTCCGGGGATTGGTCAATCATAACGGCCGCTTGAGCACCGCGCGATAAGGCTTCAAAGCTGAGAGCGCCGCTACCAGCAAATAAATCTAAACAACGCGCGCCCCTAACAGCAGGTGTTAACCAATTGAATAAAGTTTCACGTATCCGATTAGGTGTTGGCCTTAAACCAGGTAAGGATAGAAAACGAATTTTGCGACTCCGCCAGACTCCGCCAATAATACGAAGTTTACTTACGCTTTCTTTCTCATGCTGGCTTTTTCGGAGGTTTTTCATTATTTCCTACGGTAACAGTCAGCATGCGCTGAGGATACAGATATTTTTGTAAGGCGTTTTTAGCTTTCTCTAGTGTGACCGCTTTAATATTTTTTATATAAGTATCGAGATAATCAAGCGGTAAATGATAAAAAGCAATCGTGATAACATTACTAGCGATGGCACTATTACTTGCTAATTGTAGAGAAAATCCGTTAATCGCATTATTCTGTGCAGCTCGTAATTCTTTCTCAGAGGGGCCTTTCGCCACAAAATTAGCCAATGTTTGGTGAGCAAGATCTAAAGCAGCAGACGCTTTATCATTCCGTGTTTGCAAATTGATGAGATATAAACCACTGCTACTAAAAGGTATTAGATAACTAGCGACATTATAAGCTAAACCACGTTGTGCGCGTATTTGTTGAAATAATTGTGAATTAAGACTGGAGCCACCAAGAATATAATTGTCTAATAACAAGGCAAAATAATCAGGATTAGCATAATTTAAGGGGATAACTTGTCCCACCAAAATATGGGTTTGTTCCGATGGGAAGTGAATGGTTCGTTGTTTTACTTGAGTGAAGAAAGGCGGTTTCGTAACCGGTGCTGGTGAAGTGCCGGCTGGCAATTTAGCCATCACTTGATTGGCAATTCCTTCAGCTTGCGGTTTAGTTAAATGACCTACTATTATTATTAGTGCATTTTTAGCAACATAATAAGTTTGATAAAAGTGCAGCAAATCATTACGCGTTATTTGAGAAATAACTGAGGGATTTCCTAATATTGGGTGGCTATAAGGGTGTGTGCCATATAAACCAGCAAATAACACTTTTATTGCAAGCGTATTAGGCAGTTGGTCTTGCTGTTTTAATGCAACTAATACTTGTTGTTGAGTGCGAGTAAGTTGATCCTGAGGAAAACTGGGTGCTGTCAATATTTGGGTAAATAGTTGCAACGCGGGGGTCAAATAATGAGGATCCGTTAAGCTACGTAAACTGACTATCGCCATATCACGCTGTACGTTTGTATTAAATGTTGCCCCCACACTGTCAAAAAGATTAGCAATTTGATTAGCATTTAATGTGGTGGTCCCATCATTCAGAAGAAAACTTGTCATTTGAGCAAGACCGGGCTGTTGACCATCTCGACTAGAACCAGCATCGAAGACGACATCAATATCCACCATCGGTAGTTCTGTCGCTTGTACGAAGTAAACAGGTACTCCATTGGTTGTTTGCCAGTGTTGAATATTTAATACGGGTTTAGCACTCGCCATACCGGAAGCACTCAGCAATAGCACAAATAACAAATTAGTTTTTTTGAAAAAAGTTTTAATGTACATTTCGATCTCCTACACCCATAGCTGGCGACTGAGGGGTATTCGCTTTTAACGGTAATGGTTTGAGTATGGCGACTGTTAACCGTTCGGGTGTTAAATATTTGCGTGCGACAGCTTGTATTTGTTGAGGCGTTACGGCTTGGATATGTTTGACGTAATTATCAGCCTCCTGCCAAGGGAGACCCACAGCGACTAAACTACCAATTTCATTCGCCTGATATGAAATGGAATCTTCCTGAAAAATTTTATTAGCAATAACTTGTGCTTTAACTCGTTCTAATTCTTCTGGGGTTACTAGGCTGTCTTTTAATTTTTTAACTTCGGATTGTAAAGCAGCATACAAGTCTTTCACAGTGTGTCCCTCGGCTGGCGTACCACTTAAAGTTAAAACATTATCAAGCCTAGTATAAGGGTCATAATCAGCATCGGCCGAAGCGGCAATGCGTTGTTCGCGTACTAAATCTTTTGCTAAGCGCGCGCTATCCCCCT
>JBAUEV010000065.1:0-2291 GCA_049678805.1 Gammaproteobacteria bacterium | reverse complement strand
CCCACCCTACAGTACTTTAAAGCCATCTTCTGCCAGGAAATGGACTATGTCGTTGGGCGCTCCATGGTACATCCTGGTACCATCCCGTAAAACCGTTCACCCTGAGGAGCGGCACAACGTGCCGCGTCTCGAAGGGCCTGATAACTAGTCGCGCCTAACAACATAGTCCATTTCCTGGCAGAAGATAGCAATACATTCCATACTTATTCTGCTGAAAACCTTCTAAAACTGCATCAAAAAACGCAAGTCATTGTCGAACAACATGCGTAAATCATCGATACCGTAACGTAACATCGCTAAACGGTCTATCCCAATACCAAAAGCAAATCCGGTATAACGTTCACTATCAATTCCTACTGTTGTTAATACATTAGGATGCACCATGCCCACCCCTGCTACTTCTAACCAGCCTTTTTCACCTAAAATATCCACTTCTGCTGAGGGTTCAGTAAAAGGAAAATAAGAGGGTCGAAAACGCATGTGCAAATCACGTTCGAAAAGGTGGGTGAAGAATTCTTGCAAAATTCCTTTCAAATCAGCCAAGGTTACTGTTTCATCTACCATTAAACCTTCTATCTGATGAAACATGGGTGTGTGAGTTTGATCGGAATCACGACGATATACACGACCAGGCGTAATAATGCGCAACGGGGGTTTACGTATTTCCATCGCGCGAATTTGTACGGGTGAGGTGTGCGTGCGTAGCAGCATCCCATTTTCAAGATAGAAAGTATCTTGCATTGCTCGTGCTGGGTGATGCGACGGTATGTTTAAAGCAGTAAAATTATAGTAATCATTTTCTATTTCGGGACCTTCAACAATTTCAAATCCCATGTTTAGAAAAAGCTGTTCGATACGCTGCCTTATCCGGGTTACCGGATGCAGGTTGCCTAATGCCTGCCCACGTCCGGGTGCGGTAACATCAATAGCTGCTTTTGCTAGCTGTTGTTGCACTAAATTTTGTTGCAAATCCTGCTGCCGTTGCTGCAATAAATCAACTACTTGCTGCTTAGCCACATTCACTAATCTGCCCGCTTCAGGACGTTGCTCAGTGGGTAGTTGGCCTACGGTTTTTAGAAGTTCGGTTAAGTTGCCTTTTTTACCTAAATACCGGATTTTAAGGTTTTCGAGTGCATTTAAATCAGCGACGTGTTGAATAGCATGCTTAGCTTCGTTAATGAGCTGTTCCAGTTCAGCTTGCATTCATTGGCACCTTTGGTAAAAAATAATTCTTGTCACATCCTATTTCCTCCCCCTGCAAGGTGGGGGATTAAGGTGGGGGTGCTCTATTTAAAACATTTTCACCAAAATGTCTGTTTTATTAATCACCCCCACCCTAACCTTCCCCCTTACAGGGGGAGGGGATAATTCGCTCTTCTCCTTGCAGGGGGAGGGAAAAATATTGGTGTATTTTTAAGTAAGCGCTGCTTTTGCTTTTTCAGCAATTATTGCAAATGCGGCTTTATCATTCACCGCAAGTTCGGCAAGAATTTTGCGATCAATTTCAATGGCCGCTTTTTGCAAACCATTAATTAAACGGCTATAAGACAAACCACTTTGGCGCGCCGCGGCATTGATTCGAGCAATCCAAAGCGCTCTAAATTGTCGCTTGCGTTGTCGACGATCGCGAAAAGCATACTGTCCTGCTTTAATAACTGCTTGTTTAGCAACACGATAGACGCGACTACGCGCGCCATAGTAACCTTTTGCTTTATCCAGTACTTTTTTATGCCTGGCGCGGGCGGTAACCCCACGTTTAACTCTTGCCATTGAAATTTCCTCAATACACTACTTTCAAAAAATTTAAACTCGTATTTGCTACCCCGTCATTGCGAGGAGCGTTAGCGGTTGCGAGCGAAGCGCGGCAAAGCAATCCAGAAATTTGAACCCTGGATTGCTTCCCCCTTCGCTGGCGCTCGGGGTCGCAATGACGGGATAAGTAAAGTTTTCTTTTATTGCTCTACTTCTCACAAAACATTCGTTGCACGCTCAGTAGATCGCTTGGATGAACGATTCCCAGTGAACGTCGCTGCCGTTTAGCTTTGGGGGATTTCTTAGTTAAAATATGGTTACGGAAGCTGCAACGATGTCTATATTTTCCATCTGCCGTGCGCTTAAACCGTTTTTTCGCACCACTGTTGGTCTTTAATTTCGGCATTACTACTAAAACTCCCAATTTAAAAATTTCAATAAATTCTCTTTAAAGATATAAAAAATTACTAACTCGCTGTGCTGAGGAATGGATCCCGCGATCAAGTCGCGGGAATTCGGTCCAGTTCGAATCCCCGCAG
>JBAUEV010000064.1:0-24278 GCA_049678805.1 Gammaproteobacteria bacterium | reverse complement strand
CTTCGAGACGCGGCACGTTGTGCCGCTCCTCAGGGTGAACGGTTTACGGGATGGTACAGGGATGTACCAGGGAGCACAAAACGACAGGGAGAATAGCTGAACAGGGAACAGCTGGCATACAATTTTTTTAATGAGCGATATTCTATGAAAAAATACCGTGCACGCCGTCGGCCTATGGCTGACATCAACGTCGTACCCTACATTGACGTTATGCTAGTATTACTGGTGATTTTTATGATTACCACACCACTGCTATCGCAAGGCGTCAAAGTAAATTTACCGCAAGCCTCAGCCCAACCTTTATCGTCTAAAAACCAACAGCCTATTATTGTTACTGTAGATGTAAAAGGAAACTATTACCTCAATATTGCTAATAATCCTGCACAAGCCATTGATGCTAGCGCCCTGCAAAACCAAGTTACTGCTGAATTAACGACTGCTCAACAACAAGGACAGCAACGCCAAGTACTCGTTAAAGGGGATCAACGTGCAGATTATGGCAAAGTTGTGCAAGCAATGGTGTTGTTACAACAAGCGGGAGCATCCACCGTAGGATTAATGACGGAATCACCTGATAACAACTTTGCTTCTACTGCAGCATTAAAATCAACAAGTTCTACACATTAAAAATATTATTATGCTAAAACGTTGTTCTTGGGCGGAAAATGATACGCTGATGATGGCTTATCATGATAAAGAATGGGGCGTCCCCATTCACGATGATCGTCGTTTATTTGAGTTTTTGATTTTAGAAGGCGCACAAGCTGGCTTAAGTTGGCAAACGATTTTACGGCGGCGCGATAATTACCACGCTGCGTTTGATAATTTTGACGCGGAAAAAATTGTGCGTTATACACCTGCTAAAATTCAAAAATTATTAAACAATCCCGGTATTATCCGCAATCAATTAAAAATTGCTGCCACTATTGCCAATGCAAAAGCATTTTTAGCTGTCCAAAAGCAATTTGGCCATTTTGCCGATTATATTTGGCAATTTGTAGAGGGTGTCCCGAAACAGAATCGTTGGCGTACTCGGGAAGAAGTTCCGGCTTTATCACCCGAATCACAAGCGATGTCCAAAGATTTACAACGTCGCGGTTTTAAATTTGTCGGTTCTACTATTTGCTATGCGTACATGCAAGCCGTAGGCATGGTGAATGACCATTTAATCACCTGTTTTCGGTACAAAATGGTATAAAGCCCATTTACTGCGCCTGTTTACTGCGCCTGTGATGTTGCTTCTGGATACATCAACATGCGCATCTCAATTTTATGAATAGCGGAAATGGGTATTTCATCAAGATAGGAAATTTGAAAATAAGGTTTACTTGCTGGTGATGCCAGTGTTGGATCTTCTGGATATTGTTCCAACAAAGGAAACAATACGGATTTTCCAATTATAGCTCTGCGGCTACGATCATGAGGAGACAATCCCCACATATTCTGATAACTCATCGCCATCATAGAATTTGGCGAATGAGGATTAGGAAAAGTGTCTAAATACATAAACACATGGCCACCAATATAAACGATTGTCATTAATTTATGACCATTTTGCATGAGATAATCTAGACGTTGTTTCGTGGTAGCAGCGCTTTTATCAATCATCACGCCTTGCTTAACTTGCTCCGAAGAATGGCGAGGTAACCAAATTGCAAAAGGCGTATAGAGACTTTTAAGTTCTGAAGAACAATCGTTGTAAAAATAAATATTTCCCCAGCCGTAAGTTCGTCCTTGCAAGGTTGCCATCACTTGGGCGATATGATGTGGAGTTGCCGCCCAAGGCATGATAACCGCGTTTTCTTTAGAAACATCGGCATAATCAATACTCGCTTGCCCAGCCGCATTTTTTACCGGAATCATTAGCTTTAGAACATCAGGATTTTCAATTGCTACCGGGAAAATAGCACCAACATAAGCCAAAAAGTGAAATTGCTGATTAGTCGTACGAATGCTGGTCTCAGTCTTTATAATAGCCGCTAACTTATTTTTTGCAGCCACTTGCCATTGACTTACAAATTGATCGTTAACACGCGCAAGACCATTGCTTTTTACCCATGCAATAAAACTGGTTGCGAGCACCAATGACCAAGCATGGTCAGCACTTTCTCCCAAAATATAAACAGGCTTGCCTGCCCATAGAGCTGAAACTTGTAAATTATCGAAAGGATAACCTTGCCCGGGGATTTTATAGCTATAAAAATGTGGATCATTGGTTGGTAAGGCGCGTGCTAATAAATTATCTACTGCAATGGCCCGATTTTCTGGATGATAGGTAGGATGAGGATTGAATTGTGAAAGATTCATATTAGTCCCAATTTCCTTTATCCATTTTTGAGTATGGGGTCGAAAATTCTCACCATAGCCAATATCTCCAGGATCTTTATTGTGATTGCTGTACAGGTCAATTAACCTTTTTTCTAAAGCAATTAAATTGTCAGATGATGTTGTTTGCAAAATTTGTTGGATATAAGAAGGACTCCAAGGCGATAAAGCGCCAACATCGGAGGAAAAATAACGATTGTAAAAATCTATTAAACGTGTTTGTTGTTGACTTTTGGGTATTAATGGTCGGTCATAATCGGGATCAGTTGGTTTAATCCAGCGAGAAATAGTTTGGTCATAGTTATCGAGGGGAAATGAGGAAATTGTGTCCTGTTTAGCATGACGGCTACAAGCCACGCCAATAATCGCGATTAGCAAAATTGCAAAAACACCTTCGATAATACGAATTAACTTTCTCAGTAATTTCCCCATTTTCAAGTCGCTTTTGAATGGTATTGTACCTCAATTAAGGTTTTGGTTCCAATTTGAACTGAATGCCAAAGCTGGGCTCATCTGACGTTAGTGAGCAGACTATGTCGTTTTGCACGACGAATTATTAGGCCTGATGCGATTAAGAGTAATAATCTGCTATACTCATGATTCTGAGGGGCAGATTTCTTTAACTTTATTCGAAGCCTATGACAAAAAAACAAAGCTCATATCCATTAGCATTGACGTTGGCAATTCTATTGCATGTGATGGTATTTGGTTTTTTATTTTTCCATTTTGTGCTGCCTTCCTCCGGCACGACGAGCACTCCACAGGTGAATATCGTCCAAGCGTCCATTGTCAATGCAAGTAGCCTGGCAAAACCTAGCCCACCGCCAACGCCGATGGCCAAGGTAGAGCAAAACCAATTGCATACTTCACCTATAGAACGGCCACCGGAGCAAAACCACCACCAAGACCAAGCCGAAAAAGCGCAACAAGCAGCAGAGCAACAACAAGCGGAGCAAGTGCAGCAAAAACTAAAACAAGAGAAATTAGCCCAACAACAAGCAGAACAACAAAAGCAGTTAGCTGAGCAAGAGCGTATAGAACAGCAGCAGATTGCCCAACAAAAACAAGCGGCAGCAAAACAGAAAGCCATCGCTCTGGCTAAACAACAAAAAGCGGCACAACAACGATTAATGATGAAGCAACTACAGGCTGAGCAACAACAATTATTACAAAAACAAATGAAGCAAGAACAGCAACAATTGCATGCCTCGGCCACATCGCAACAGCAGCAAGGCGTGCTTGATAAGTATAAGGCTATGATTGTGCAAGCCATTAGTCAAAACTGGCTAGTGCCGGATAATGTGGATAAGAGTTTATCTTGCCAATTATTGATTCAACTGGGTCCTGGCGGGGTAGTATTAAGTGTACAAATAATACGCAGCAGCGGTAATTCCGTATTAGATCGTTCAGCCCAAGCAGCTGTTTATAAAACTTCGCCCCTGCCTGTGCCTCAAAATCCAGCGTTATTTGACAAATTCCGTAGCCTTCGTTTAACTGTGCGGCCAGAGAGCATAATATCTGGCTAAAAATTAAAATAGAAATAGAGAAAAATCTTTTTACCAGGAAAAGGCCTATGTTGTGGAGAGGGTGCAGGGATGTACTATGGAGCTCGGAACAACATAAGCCCTTCCCTGGCAACCCACAGAAGAGAGCAATGAGGTAACCCTATGCAAAGATATTTACAAATACTGTTAGTAATGGTTTGTCTGGTGGCAGCTAATGCCTACGCCGCCTTAGACTTGGAGTTAACTCATGGGTTTAACGCTGCAATGCCTATTGCAGTGGTGCCTTTTGCTAGCCAAGAGCCGGGTTCACAAGCATCCAATAATATTGCCCGTGTGATAGCAACGGACTTGGCAAACAGCGGTCGGTTTAAAGTAATGAGCACCACGAATATGGAGCAGTTTCCTCAGCGCGTAACAGATGTGGATTATGGTTATTGGCGAAAGCAAAAACAAAACAATCTCGTCATTGGTAGCGCAAAACCACTCGGAGACGGCCGCTATCAAGTGAGTTTTCAGTTATTGGATGTATTTGCTCAAGGCAAAGGCCAGCAAGCTGATACGTCCGCCTTGTTAAGTCAACAGTTTACAGTGTCCGCTCAAGAATTACGGGCTTTGGCACATCATATTAGCGATTTGATCTATCGTCAGTTAACGGGTGATCGTGGCGTTTTCTCAACCAAAATTAGTTATGTATTAGTGCAACGTGCAGCAAATAATCCACAACAAGCTAAATATACGCTAGAAGTTGCAGATATTGATGGTTATAACCCACACACCTTGTTAATTTCACCCCAACCAATTATGTCGCCCAGCTGGTCGCCAGATGGTAAATTCCTTTCCTATGTTTCGTTTGAAAGAAACGAACCGGCAATTTATATACAGGACTTAGCCTCAGGTAGCCGCCGAGTTATTAGCAATTACCCAGGCATCAACGGCGCACCCTCTTGGTCGCCAGATGGTCGCAAATTAGCATTGGTATTAACAAAAACAGGATATCCGAAAATTTATATATTAAATTTAGCTTCGGGTAATTTAACGCAAATAACGGATGGTTGGTCTATTGACACTGAACCAACCTGGGCGCCAAATGGTAAATCGCTGGCTTTTACCTCTACCCGCGGTGGTGGACCACAAATTTATCAAGTTTCTCTTGGTAGCCGGCAAGTGCAAAGAATTACATTTACCAATAAATACAATGCCACACCTTCATTTACACCTGACGGCAAAACCCTTATATTCTTGACCCAAGATAGCAGAGGATTTGATGTGGCAATGCAAGATTTAGGTAATGGCCGCTTTACCATGCTCACGCAAGCAGGAGATGCCCAATCGCCTAGCATAGCACCCAATGGCAAGATGGTGGTTTATGCGTTACGTCCTTCTTCAGGACAAGGTATATTAGGGATGAGTGCTACTGATGATAGTGTGAAATTACGCTTACCGGCGCCAGAAGGTAGTGTCCGAGAACCTGCTTGGTCGCCTTTTTTAAACTAAATTCAAAATTGTAAGGAGTCGAAACTGATGAAACATATTCTGATAAAAAGTACTGTTGCAGTAGTCGCGTTAAGTGTTGGGTTGTTCCTAACGGGTTGTAACACAACCAAAGGAGGAGGTGCAAATGGCATGGGGGGAGCTGGATACAATGGCGCACAAGCACAAGGCATGGGTAGCGAAACAAGCTTTGGCCCTAATAGCAGCAATAGATTAAAAGCACCTTTTAATCAAACTTATTATTTTGATTTCGATAGAAGTGATGTTTTTCCGGACGACTATGCTTCTATCCAGGTGCAAGCTAAGTATTTAGTTGCGCATCCCAATGCTAAAGTGCAACTACAAGGTAATACCGATGATCGTGGTAGCCGCGAATATAACATCGCCTTAGGTTGGCGTCGTGCGAAAGCAGTGCAGGCGATTTTGGAGCAAAATGGCGTAGCACCTAATCAAATCAACTGTCTGAGTTTTGGCGCAGAAAAACCTGTTGCAGTGGGTGACAATGAGTCCGCTTGGCGTTTAAATCGTCGTGTTGACCTCGTGTACAAGTCGTATTAGTGCAGAGCGAATAATTACCTCCCCCTTGAAGGGGGAGGGTCTTCAAACGTCACCCCGACGGCATTCTTACCCAACGATTTTACTCAGTCGGGATAGAAAAATTTTTGTCGATTCGCTTCTCCTTCAAGGAAAAGTGAATTATGCAACAACGCCACTCGCAACCAAGAAGTAGATAAAATTCTTTTCATGTATTGAAGTTTAGAGGTAGCTATGCAAAAAAAAATGATTAGTATTTTTATTTTGATATTGAGTCTTAGCTTGAGCGTTGTAACCGTCGCATGGGCTGATGCGCCTGTCGTGAATCTCGATCAGATGAGTGATTCATCGTCGGACTCCTCACCAGCTACCAATGACCAAGCCATAGCCTTGCCCATGCAACCACCTTTACCGATGCCGCAGCGGGTTAAACAACTCGAACAACAAATGACTAATATGACCCAGATGAACTTACCGGCTAAATTGGATGATTTGCATCAGCAAATTCAACAACTGCAAGGGCAAGTAGAAGAGCAAGCCCACACCATCAAAACGTTACAAGATCAACTTAGCAAATTCTATCAAGATGTTAATCAACGTTTAACGCCCACTAAAGATGCAAGTGCTGCTAACAGTAGCGATACAGCGAATAATGCTGGCAACAGTACTGTAACAATTAAAACGGCCAACACCAGCGAGCAAGCCGCTTATCAAAAAGCACTTAATCTCTTAATGAATAAAAAATACGATCCAGCCGCTACTGCTTTTCAAGCTTATTTAAAGCAATATCCTAATGGTCAGTTTGCAGTGAATGCCAACTACTGGTTAGGTGAAATTTATTTTTTACAAAATAAATTTACTCAAGCAGGTCCAGCGTTTGAGTTAGTTATCAGTAAAGCACCCCATGATCCCAAAATACCAGATGCCAAACTTAAATTAGCTTTAATTCACGATCAAGTGGGACAACACGATCAAGCACGTAAAGAATTACAGCAAATCATTCAGCATTACCCCGGTTCTTCCGCTGCACAATTGGCTAAATTACGTTTGAAAGCCATGTCAACAACAACCAACAGCACTAACACGGGTGTAGAGCCTTGATTGCAAGGTAATTTTCATGACTCGGTTACGCATTACTGAAATATTTTTTTCCTTACAAGGTGAAACGCGTAGCGTCGGATTACCCACTGTGTTTATTCGTCTTACGGGTTGTCCATTGCGCTGCCAATATTGCGATACTGCCTATGCTTTTTATGGCGGACAATACAAAACCCTGCCAGAAATCCTGGCTGAGGTGGCACGTTATAACGCTCACTATGTTACCGTAACAGGAGGAGAGCCATTAGCGCAACCCGAGTGCTTAATATTGCTAAACGCCCTTTGCGATCAGGGTTATGAAGTTTCTTTAGAAACCAGTGGCGCCTTAAATGTTGGCAACGTAGATAAACGGGTTGTCAAAGTGATAGACCTTAAAACTCCGGGTTCTGGCGAAGTAGAAAAAAACGATTTTACCAATATTGAGCATTTACTACCCCACGATCAAGTAAAGTTTGTACTTTGTGATCGTCAAGATTATGATTGGGCTAAGCAGCACCTCAGCCAATATAATCTATGGAATCGTTGTGAGATTTTGTTCTCACCCAGCCATGGCCAATTAGCCAATGACACTCTTGCCGAATGGATTCTACAAGATCAATTAGCAGTGCGTTTTCAATTGCAGTTACACAAATATATCTGGGGCGATATCCCCGGGCGCTAAGCGAAGAAAAAAAAGTTGCAAAATGCTATTGCGTTTTGTATGGGCTAAAAATACACTAATCGCCGTTAAGATAAGAAGTTGCATGAGTCTTAATCGTATAAAAGGGTTTTATTACTTAATTTGAATTTGGAGGACTATCCATGTTTCGCACTATCTCTAGCGCTTTATTGGCTACCGCAGTAAGCGTGTTCGCGTTGAATGCCTATGCAGATCCGGCTACTGATACCAGTGGTCAAGCTGCTACAACAATGACCACCACTCAAACTGCTCCGGCTGATACTTCTACTACCACCAAACCTGCTACTAAGCATCATAGACATCATGCTAAGAAGCATAAAGAGCACAATGCTACTACAGATCAGGCCCCTGCCGATCAAGGTGCTCAAGGTGGCAGCATGGGAACCCAACCACAGCAGTAATTGATGGGGATACCTAATAAAAAGGCGCTTTAAGGCGCCTTTTTATTTTTTAGGGTATACTACACACCTTTGATTGCAAGTTAGAGCCACGGTGTTTTCGCTAATGTCTACATTTACTAAGCTGCGCAAAGCCATATTCCCTGTTGCTGGTTTAGGCACACGTTTTTTACCTGCAACCAAAGCCAATCCTAAGGAAATGCTACCTATTATTGATAAACCGCTCATTCAATACGCAGTCGAAGAAGCCATAGCCGCTGGAATTACCGAACTTATTTTTGTTACCAACTCAAGCAAGCGTGCAATTGAAGACCATTTTGATTCCAACTATGAATTAGAATCGCGTCTGGAAGAAAAAGGCAAATACTCGTTGCTATCCATAGTGCGCCAAATTCTGCCCTCGGGCGTAACATGCGTATACATCCGCCAGCCACAACCTCGCGGGTTAGGACATGCCGTTTTATGTGCTAAACCAATTATCGCTGATGAACCGTTTGCAGTCTTACTCGCTGATGACTTAATTGATGATGGCGTCCATGGGTGTTTAAGCAATATGTTGGATGTATATGCCAAAGTGCAAAGCAGCATTATTGCAGTACAAGAAGTAGCCCCTTTGGAAACTGAAAAATATGGGATTGTTGGACTAGCGCCCGATTCAGTATCGCCAGAGCGCATTATTCAAGTGGTCGAAAAACCCGCCCCAGCAGCAGCTCCTTCACAGCTTGCTGCGGTAGGGCGTTATATATTGACTCCCAATATTTTCCATTGGCTGGAAAATATTGACATTGGTACTGGTGGCGAAATTCAATTGACTGATGCCATTTCGCATTTACTGCAAGAACAACCTGCTTACATATACCGCCTACAAGGCACGCGTTATGATTGTGGAAGCAAATTAGGTTATTTAAAGGCTACCATCAATTATGCGTTACATCATCCGGAAGTTGGCAAGGAATTTAAAGCGTATTTACAGCAACTGACTGCTACTCATTTGGTTAATTAGTTCACTTAAGGTCAGTGTATGAATCGTAAAATTATCAAGTCTATTCTTTGGGGCGGCCTGTTTTTTTAGTGCAGCTCAAAGCGCAAGCAATTGTTATTCAGGGGGGGGCTGCTATCCGTTCACCCCTGCAAGCACTCCTGTAGGAGCACCTATCTTGGGTGGGCAAGACTTAAACGGACGAGAACCAGACCGAGCTTTGTATATTTGTCGAGCAATGTATAATGAATCAATTCATTTGGGAAAAGTTGTGAAAAATGGTTGCGACATTGCTTATAACAATCAAGAAATTTATATCACAACTTTTGAGGTACTTTTTACTCGCCCGAGTACAGTATTTGGAGTACGAATAGGGGCGTAAGTAGCCACTAGAGGATAGGAAATATTTTTTATTCCAGGAGGATGTGTGATGCGTGTATTTTATTTGTGTTTTGTTTTTTTCTTAACAGTTATTTTGTCTCCTATCGGCTTAGCAGCTAATGCCAGCAATTATCCAGTCAAATGGACAAGTGAACTCAAACTGCAATCCATAAAAGAAATTCCCGATTTACTTGTTAGTCCCACCTATGTGAAATCGCAAGTGAAATACGTTACTGATAATAGAGCCGTGCATGGGATTGCAAAAACATGTAAAGATTTCTTTCATTTCACCAAAAAGGGTTTTGTTGCTGAAAGCAACCGGGAAATCAATGCCGAAAACCAGTTTATAAAAAGCTGCGATCCTCTCATTTATTTACTGCATGCTAAACCTGCTAAACGTAGTTATATTCGCAACTTTAATATTCAAAAAGATTATGGCTTGTTACCTGCCAAGATGATCTTCCCTAATTTAGGG
The DNA here is from genome assembly GCA_049678805.1 of Gammaproteobacteria bacterium. GTDB lineage: Bacteria > Pseudomonadota > Gammaproteobacteria > JBAUEV01. The sequence goes on along the minus strand of JBAUEV010000064.1, from coordinate 14,413 downwards.
AGTGGTCATCAGCCAAGAGGTACCTTAAAAAAGGCTTTCCCACATGCTCAAGTAACCATAATGAATCCTACTTCAATAACGCTTTCCTCTAAAAAAGATGATATGAAAACCTCTGTTTCCGTGTTCGCTTGGGGTAATTTTAGCGGTGGCGGTTACGATCAAATGTTGATTTTAATTGCCAATCACGCACTGTTAGGTACTTACCATACCTACACTCCTTATGTGTTAACTCGTAAAGGAGCAAATGCCCCAATAACAGTGGTTAAATTACCTGGACAAAGATAGCTTGAGCAATAAAAACTCCGTACATGACAAAAATCATTTAACGTTTTATTTAATGTAATAATAGCCTGGATGAAGCAGGCGTTGTTGCATAAATGGTTTATAGAATGCCATCTAGGTGTCGTTTTCAGACAAAACTGCATCCTGCGGTCGGAGAATACGTCCCTGTATCCTACGGTCTTCCAACGACACCCAGACGGCATTCTTACCCAACGACCATATTTATAAGAAATATGCAACAACGCCGATGAAGCAGTAGCCTTAACGTTCATCAAGACTACCACTCTTCCAGGTTATGCGGGTTCCGTTATTGCTCTGTGTCGTTTTAAAAATTCTACGGCTTGATCCCAGGGAATATTTTCTACCTGGCCCGTGCGACGCGATTTGTATTCCACCTGCTGAGCATCTAAACCACGTTCGCTGATGACAAAACGGTGCGGAATACCCAGTAAATCCATATCGGCAAATAATACCCCAGGACGCTCATTACGATCTTCAAATAATACTTCAAAGCCAGCCGCTTGCAGTTCTCGATCTAATTTTTCTGCCGCTTCCCGTACCCGATAAGAACGATGTGCATTCAATGGAATTAACACGACTTGAAAAGGCGCCATCGCATCTGGCCAGCAAATACCTTGTTGATCGTGATTCTGTTCAATCGCTGCCGCCACGATACGGGAAACACCAATACCATAACAACCCATCAATAATAACGCTGCCCTTCCTTGTTCATCCAACACCGTAGCGCCCATTGCTTCGCTATAGCGTGTACCTAATTGAAAAATATGCCCCACTTCAATGCCGCGCGTGATCTGCAAAGTACCTTTGCCATCGGGACTTAGATCGCCCGATACTACATTACGCAAATCGGCTACTGTGGTTAATGGCACATCGCGCTCCCAATTAACGTTAATATAATGCTGGTCATCTTGATTAACACCGCAAATAAAATCACTTATTACTGCCGCATCGCGATCAACAATGACAGGAATGTTCTTTAATCCCACGGGACCAATTGAACCTGGCTTGCAACCAATATGTTGTTGAATAATTTCGGGTCGTGCGAACTCTACAGGGGTAGCAATTTGTGGTAATTTGGCGGCTTTAACAAGATTTAATTCATGATCGCCACGTAACACCAACGCTACCAAAGGCGTATCTTTACCAACAACCAATAAAGTTTTTACGGTTTTACGTATATCGGCTTTAAGGAAGTTAGCAATCGCTTCAATGGTATATTGGCCAGGCGTAGCTACTTTTTGCATCGCTGCGGTGGGCGCCGGCCGTGTTTGAGCAGGCGCTAAAGCACTCGCAAGTTCAAGGTTAGCAGCATAATCACTACTATCACTATGGGCAATTTGATCCTCGCCCGAATTGGCTAACACTTGAAACTCATGGGAAAAACTGCCACCGATACTGCCGGTATCCGCTAATACGGCGCGAAATTGTAAGCCTAAACGCGTGAAAATACGGGAATACGCTTCATACATATGTTGATAGGTTTCAGCTAAAGACTCTTTATTCAGATGAAATGAATAAGCATCTTTCATCAAAAATTCGCGCGCCCGCATCACGCCAAAACGCGGGCGAATTTCATCGCGAAACTTAGTTTGAATTTGATAAAACGTAATGGGCAATTGTTTATAACTACGTAATTCACGTCGGGCAATATCGGTAATGACTTCCTCGTGAGTTGGACCAAAACAAAAAGCACGCTCATGTCGATCATAAATTCTTAGCAACTCTTTTCCGTATTTATCCCATCGTTCACTTTCTTGCCAAAGCTCGGCCGGCTGCACGGCAGGCATTAGCAATTCCAAGGCGCCAATTCGATTCATTTCTTCGCGCACGATGTTTGTCACTTTTTGTAGCACTCGCAATCCCAGAGGCAACCAAGTATACAAACCAGCAGCTAGTTTGCGGATCATCCCAGCACGTAGCATAAGCTGGTGGCTGATTATTTCAGCATCGGCAGGTGTTTCTTTAAGTGTTGGAATAAAAAATTGACTGGTACGCATGGGATTCCTCAGTTTCGCAAATGCGCATCATACCCAATTTTGCGACAAATTTTAATCCAAATATAGAGGGTATTATATTTTCGCTATTTTTACATGCTGGTTTTCGAGATAAATTTGTACGGGACATGGCTCCGTCGTGAGATCAGATTCTTCTTTAAGTTTATAATAACCCGCAATTGAAATTAATTCAGCCTCAAGTTTTTGACAAAAAATACGTGCATTCGTATCCCCCATAACACCAGCCAAAGCTCTGCCACGCAAAGCACCATACACATGAATATTTCCATCTGCCATCAGCTCAGCACCCGGACTGACAGAAGCCAACACAATCAGATCACTTTTACGAGCATAAATTTGCTGTCCTGAACGAACCGGTTGCGTGATTAATTTGCTAACAGGCGTTTGCTGCGGTTGTGGCTTTTCTTGGTCATCACCACGGTTTTGGGTTAGCAAGGCTAACCCAGCTGTTTGAGCGGTTTCAGCTTGATCGCTCGTCGCGTTGAGTACCCCTACTGGGATTAACCCTTGTCTACGCAACAACTGCTGTAACCCTTGCCAATCAATTGGGGTTTGCTGATTGGTTAATTTCTGTAGATCTATGATAATAGGTGTGTGTTTGAAAAAAGCAGGCGTTTGTTTAGCAAGCTTTACTAACTGCTGTTCAATGGCCTCAAAACCATCTTGTAATAATTGCAGAATGGTAAAAGTAAATAAGCTACCTTTCAATTGGAAAGCTGTAGTAGATTGAGTCATAATTTTAAATCGTCCTAAAGATGGGTTGAATTTAGAATTTAAAACCCCTATGCGTGGCAAGTCAACGACAAAAGAGCAAGGAAACTGAATGGAGAAAATTTGGTTAAAAAATTACCCCAAAGGTGTGCAAGATAAAATTGACGTACACGCTTATGATTCTTTAGTTGCAATGTTAGAGCAAAGTTGTCAACGTTTTGCCGAGCGTCCTGCTTTCAGTAACCTAGGTACAGAACTCAATTACCGCGCTCTTGAAGTACAAAGTCGTTATTTTGCCACCTTTTTGCAACAAGGATGGGGATTAAAGAAAGGTGAACGGTTAGCCATCATTTTGCCTAATTTATTGCAATATCCAGTTGCTTTTTTCGGTACGCTGCGTGCAGGAGTGGTGGTTGTGAATGTTAATCCATTATATACGGTACCAGAACTTGTTCACCAATTAAATGATGCTGGCGTAGAAAATGCCTTGATATTGGCTAATTTCGCTCATGTGCTACAAGAAGCACTCCCGCAAACGAATATTAAGCGTGTCATAGTAACAGAAATCGGCGATTTACTTGGCACGGTAAAAGGCACATTGATAAATTTTTTCTTGAAATATGTGAAAAGAAAAGTGCGTCCTTGGCAGATACCCAATACTATTACTTTTAAACAAGTGCTTGCCCAAGGCGCACGGCGGATTTTAGCTCCTGTTGACATAAATTCTAGCGATATTGCCTTATTACAGTATACCGGTGGTACCACCGGCGTTGCTAAAGGCGCGATGTTAACGCATGGCAATTTAGTCGCCAACGTGTTGCAATGCCTGGAATATGTTTTCCCAAAAGAGAAAACGACTCAAGAAACTGCAATCGCTCCTTTGCCGCTTTATCATATTTTTTCGTTAACTACCTGTTGTTTATGCTTTATTCCAATAGGCGGTTTAGTGATATTAATTACTGATCCTCGCAATCTAAAGTATTTAATTAAACAAATGATTAAATACCCTTTCACAGTGTTAATGGGCATTAACACCTTGTTCAATGCGCTACTACAACAGCCAAAGTTTGCCAAATTGGATTTCAGCAAATTGCGGCTTGCAGTAAGTGGTGGTATGGCAACGCAGGCAGCCGTAGCGGAAAATTGGCGAAAACTCACTCGTAATACATTATTGGAAGGTTATGGTCTAACTGAAGCAAGTCCTGTAGTAACCATAAATCCCCCGCAATTAACTTATTTTAGTGGCAGTATTGGCTTACCTGTTCCAGCGACTGACGTTTCAGTGCGCGATGAGCAAGGTCAAGAATTACCGATAGGAAAAAGTGGTGAGTTGTGGGTAAAAGGTCCACAAGTTATGCTGGGTTATTGGCATAATCCCGAAGAAACACGGCAAATATTAACGGAAGAGGGTTGGTTAAAAACGGGCGATATAGTGCTGATGGATGAAAAAGGATTTATCTATTTAGTAGATCGCAAAAAAGATATGATTATTGTGTCTGGTTTTAATGTTTATCCCAATGAAGTAGAAGATGTGATTGCATCGCATCCAGGTGTGTTTGAAGTGGGTGTAGTAGGAGTGCCGGATAGTCATACAGGCGAAGCTGTAAAAGCAGTTATTGTCAAAAAGGATCCTGCACTGACGGAGCAAGATATTATTGCTTATTGTCATCAACGGTTAACCCGCTATAAAGTGCCAAAAATCATTGAATTTCGCCTAGAATTACCTAAAACCAATGTGGGAAAAATATTGCGTCGTGCTTTGCGTGATTCTGCATAACAAGACAGTCCTGGAGGAAACAAAATGACATCAAACTCGCCTGGCCTACAATTTCGTGAAGCTTTGCAACAAGAAAAACCATTACAAATTGTAGGCGCAATTAATGCCTATACTGCGAGTATGGCGCAACGTGTAGGTTATCGTGCACTTTATCTTTCCGGTGCGGGCGTAGCAAACGCATCTTATGGATTACCCGATTTAGGCATCACATCCTTGGATAATGTACTAGAAGATGTGCGACGCATTACAGATGCAGTGGATTTGCCACTTCTAGTAGATGCAGATACAGGTTGGGGACACGCCTTCAATATTGTTCGTACTGTTAAACAAATGATTAAAGCCGGCGCAGCGGCTATTCATCTCGAAGATCAAGTGACTGCTAAACGGTGTGGGCATCGGCCAGGCAAAGCGCTCGTTGAACCAGCAGAAATGGAAGATCGTCTTAAAGCCGCATTAGATGCCCGTACGGATAAAAACTTTATCATCATGGCCCGCACCGATGCTGCAGCAGTAGAAGGATTACCGGCAGCCATTGAACGTGCGCAGCGTTATGTTGAAGTAGGCGCTGACATGATTTTTGCTGAAGCGCTTTCCACTTTGGAAGATTATCGCGCGTTTACTACAGCGATAAAAGTTCCAGTGCTTGCTAATATTACTGAATTTGGCAAAACACCTTTGTTTACCGTACAAGAACTTGCTGATGTAGGAGTACAGATGGTGTTATACCCATTAAGCGCATTTCGCGCCATGAGCGCCGCTGCGTTGCGTGTTTACCAAACTATTCGCAAACAAGGCACTCAAAAGGAAGTACTACCCTTGATGCAAACCCGGGAAGAACTATATGATTTTCTCAATTATATGTCCTATGAACATCTTTTGGATAAACTGTTAGCCAAAAGGACAACTGATTAAAGGAGCAAAATAAAATGGTTAATGTAGTTAAAACCGCCGGATTAGCAGGAATCGTTGCTGGACAATCAGCGATTGCCACTGTGGGTAAAGCGGGTGTGGGGCTAAACTACCGCGGCTATTCAATTCATGATTTGGCTGAGCATGCGAGTTTTGAAGAGGTGTCTTATTTATTAATTTACAACGAACTTCCAACGCAAAAAACATTACAAGCTTATCGTCAACGTTTAATGTCATTACGTGAATTACCTGCTGTTTTGCGTACCATCTTGGAGCTAATTCCAGGCAATGCCAATCCGATGGATGTATTACGCACGGGTTGTTCAATATTGGGAACGTTAGAACCTGAAACCGTGCAACACAATCAATATGCGATTGCCGATCGTTTGTTAGCTATTTTTCCAGGAATATTACTGTATTGGTACCATTTTCAGCGCGACGGTCAACGTATCAATACGACTAGTCCTGAAACGAGTATCGCCGGATATTTTCTGCATTTATTACATGGACATCAACCCGAAGAATTGCAGCGCCGCGCATTAGACGTCTCATTAATTTTATATGCTGAACATGAATTTAATGCTTCCACGTTTGCAGCACGTGTAACCGCTTCCACTTTATCGGATTTTTATTCAGCGATTTGTTCTGCGATTGGTACACTACGAGGTCCATTGCATGGTGGGGCAAATGAGGAGGCAATGGCATTAATCGAACAATTCCAAACGGAAGCGGATGCAGAAAAAGGTGTGCGGGCGATGTTAGCCAATAAAAAATTGATTATGGGTTTTGGCCATCGCGTTTATACTAAATCTGACCCCCGTTCCGACATCATCAAAAGCTGGGCAAAAAAATTAATGGAAAAATCACCCGATAAAAAATTATTTGCCATTTCTGAACGCATTGAACAAATAATGTGGCAAGAAAAACAATTATTTCCTAATTTGGATTTTTACAGCGCCTCAACTTATCATTTTTGTGGTATTCCAACGACGATGTTTACACCCTTGTTTGTATTTGCTCGCACTGCGGGTTGGTCAGCGCATATTATTGAGCAACGGGCAAATAATAAAATTATTCGGCCTATTTCTGAATATATTGGTCCTGAACCGCGCCCGTTTGTGCCCCTAGAAAAGCGAAGTGGGTAAACGATTGAGAAACTCCTAAATCAATGAGGGAGCTGGGTTTTACAATAATTTAATTTTTTGGAGTTCCTTTAATGTCCGCATCCCGTTTTGACCAAAACATTCGCCCCCCTTACGATCAAGAATTAACCACCATTGCCGATTATGTTATGGATACCCAAATTCATAGCACTGAAGCCTATGACACAGCGCGACTCTGCTTAATGGATAGTATTGGCTGCGGTATTTTGGCATTGCAATTTCCTGAATGCACTAAATTATTAGGCCCAGTGGTGCCGGGCACAATAGTCCCCAACGGCGTACGTGTACCTGGAACCGACTATCAATTAGACCCCGTGTTAGGCGCATTTAACATTGGCACATTAATTCGCTGGCTCGATTTCAATGACACTTGGTTAGCAGCAGAATGGGGACACCCATCCGATAATTTAGGCAGCATTTTAGCGGTTGCTGATTTTATCAGCCGTCAACGCCTTGCCCAAAATCAAAAACCATTCGTTATTCGCGACATCCTCACTGCCATGATTAAAGCACATGAAATTCAAGGTGTATTAGCACTAGAAAATAGTTTTAATCGCGTCGGACTTGACCACGTCGTGTTAGTCAAAGCTGCCTCAACTGCAATTGCAACTCAATTGTTGGGTGGTGATAAAAACGCTATCTGCCGTGCTTTATCACAAGCTTGGGTGGATGGGCAAAGCTTACGTACTTATCGCCATGCCCCTAACACCGGTTCGCGAAAATCCTGGGCGGCAGGCGATGCTACTGCTCGAGCAGTATGGTTGGCATTATTAACCTTAAAGGGGGAAATGGGTTATCCCAGCGCCTTAACCGCAAAAAAATGGGGTTTTTACGATGTGTCATTCAAAGGTCAGCCTTTTAAATTTCAACGACCTTATGGCAGTTATGTGATGGAAAATATTTTATTTAAAGTCGCTTTCCCTGCTGAATTTCATGCTCAAACTGCAGTGGAGGCAGCCATTCAACTCCATCCTTACGTGCGCGATCGATTAGATGAAATCACGCAAATTCGCATCCGCACTCATGAATCAGCCATACGTATCATCTGTAAACAAGGACCATTGCACAACCCTGCTGATCGCGATCATTGTTTGCAGTATATGACTGCTATTGGCTTAATATTAGGCGAATTAAATGCAAATCATTATGAAGATAATGCAGCGAAAGACCCTCGAATTGATGCCCTGCGAGAAAAAATGGTGGTAGTTGAGGAACCACAATTTAGTCGCGATTACCTTGATCCAGAAAAGCGTTCTATTGCGAATGCGGTACAAGTTCAATTTCGCGATGGTACTACCACAAAAGAAATTGTCGTTGAATTTCCTTTAGGTCATCGTCGCCGTCGCGCTGAAGCGATACCTTTTTTACAAAAGAAATGCCGTGAAAATTTATCAATTCATTTTTCTAAAGAGAAAAGCGCCGCTATTATGGCCTGGTTCGATAATCCACAACAATTAGAACATATGCCAGTATCATCATTTATGGAACAACTTGCTGATGCACATTAGACTTCTTTCCAAACCTTGAGAAACGGCCAAATCGCAGGCTACGGTTACACCGACATAGAAAATACGGTATTGCTTAACGCAATTATTTCGGATAGGTTTATTACTTGCCATGGACATAGCTTTATAAAAAAACATCTCCTTAATTTTAAAGGAGACAAAAATGCTGTTAGAATATATTAAAAGACACGTTGATCTAAATGCCTTGAAAGAAGAGCTTAGGAAAGTAGGTAATAATCTTGTTACGGCCGGCATTGTGGGGGTATTTATTAACCATTATGTGGGTTCTAATTTATCAACAATGTTTTGGTCTTCGGTATCAATCACTGCTATAGGCATGTTAGCTCTTTATTTTGGTGTACGTAGGAGAGAAAAATATGATTAAGGCTATTTTGTCAAATTTACCTATTATTATGATAGCCGTATTTGTATTGTTTGGAGGATTGCTGATTATTGATGACGAAAGAAGGAATGCCAAGAAAGCAGCAAGTAAAGCTACTAAAACACGCCATTAATGGTTTCAATGCAAACAGCCATTTGAAAAATGCACATTATCTTCGGCAATTACGGCAATAATAGCATTGCACTTATTCAGTGGGCTTATGAAAATAAGTTGACTGAAGTGAGTGTTGTTCATGTAGAAACAGGTTGGGCTGCGCAAGAATGGGCTGAACAGGTACAACGAGGTCAAACATTAGCACGCCGTTATGGTTTTACGCCTATTACCTTGGCAGCACCGGCAACGTTTCAGCAACTAGTCCTCGATCGTGGCCGATTTCCAAGTCATAAATTTCAATGGTGTGCCGGTTTTTTAAAAGGGTTGCCGCTAATTGAATGGTTGGATGAAGTAGATGCCAGCGCGACGGCGACCATTTTACTAGGTTCGCGTCGTGCAGATTCACGTGCGAGAATGCAATTACCCGAATTTATCGAATCCAGCGAACATTTTGGCGAACGACGCATTTGGCATCCACTGTTTAAGCAAGATGATTTAACGCGTAATGCGCTTATCCAACGTGCGGGCATTGAGGTATTGGCGCACCGCAGCTTGGAATGCGATCCTTGCATTCATAGTCAAATAGGAGATTTACAACGTTTATCCCTAGGCACTTGCCAGCGTGTCGCGAACTTAGAAAAACAGGTACAACAACCTTTATTTGCGCCCGAAACATTCGGTAATGCGCAAAATATCGAACAGGCAGTAGTTTGGGCAAAGCAACAACCACGCATGACTGATACACATTCTTTGGAAAAATTCGACTTAGGTTGCGGCGCTTTTTTTGCTTGTGGAGAATAGAATTTTTTCGAAATCTGTCGTATTTCGTTTTAGTTCACGGCACCCTGACTGCATTCTAAAACTTTAATAAGGGAGGCTGTTATGTCGTCTTTCTATGATTTCTTCAAGGTCTTTAATTATTCAAGAATGATGAACTAGTTGAACCAGCGCTATTTTCCTGGCTTACCTCAGTAGACCTGCCGTCGTAAACCTTGCTGGCATCGTAATGAGGATTTTTTATTTCTTCGCTTTTAATATAAACCCGCGTTGCCGATACAATATATTTACTTTCAATGTTGGCATCGTAATGGGGATTTACTATTTCTTCCTCGGTAATAGAAACACCTATTAGCGATGATAAGAAACCAAATCTATCTTTAGGTTTAATGTTCTGAATTTTTGTTTTAACCGCTTCATCCACCTGAACTTCAACGATGAAAAGCTCATCACCCTCCCCCGCTACAGACCTGTGACGATTTTTAGCTAACTCTTGCTTTTCTGTTGATATTGCTCGAATTTGATTGACTTTAATTCCCCACTCAACGTCCTCAATGTCAAAGCCACCTTCCATTACGGATCTTTCAACTATCGACACCGGTTTGTCCGACTTTGGATGGACTTTGTCCGACTTTGGATGGACAAGTTTTTTGAAAGTAACCGGCCATTCAACCAGCACAAATACACTTTGAGCCCCTTCTGCTTTAACGACGGGTCTTTGAATGTTTTCTAATTCATTTCCAGTTTGTGCTGTTGACGGTTTGTTTTTTATGAGGTTTTTAAAAAACTTTAACATTGAATGCCCCCCTACTAACCTATGACCAATGACAAAGAAAATGCAGCTATGTAAAAAAATAGTTTACACTTTCTTGCCCTTATTGTCCAAAATGACAATGCAACAGGCAAAGCAAAAAAATTGGAGGAAGCGCCGCATTTGCCCTTGAATTCTTGACTACAATCCCCATTAGTCTATTATTAGCACTCCCAAGCTTAGAGTGCTAACCCATAGGCCATACTATTTGGCTAAGATCATTCGTTTTTTGTTTTTGTTAGAGGAGAAATTATGAGTATTAAGATAGAACCTTTACATGATCGTGTCGTTATTCGCCGCGTGCCTGAAGAACTTAAGTCAAAAGGCGGCATCGTAATTCCTGATACTGCTGCTGAAAAACCGAGCCGAGGTGAAGTGATGGCGACGGGTACTGGTAAGCTTTTAGATAACGGCCAAGTACGACCACTCGCTCTGAAAAAAGGCGACAAAGTACTGTTTGGCAAATATTCCGGTACCGAAGTCAAAATTGAAGGCCAGGATTATGTGGTCATGCGTGAAGATGACATCCTGGGCGTCATTCAAGACTAATTTAATTAACAAGTGAGGTTTTAGAGCATGGCAACAAAAGAAGTTAAATTTGGCAACAGTGCCCGCCACCCCATACTAATAGGTGTAAATACCCTTGCCGATGCGGTGAAGGTAACATTAGGACCACGTGGTCGCAATGTCGTCATTGAGAAAAGTTTTGGTGCACCCATCATTACTAAAGACGGTGTTACTGTAGCTAAAGAAATTGAACTCCAAGATAAATTTGAAAATATGGGCGCGCAGATGGTGAAAGAGGTTGCTTCTAAAACCTCCGACGTTGCTGGTGATGGCACCACGACCGCGACTGTGTTGGCGCAATCCATTTTCACCGAAGGCATGAAAGCAGTCGCTGCTGGCATGAATGCGATGGAACTGAAACGCGGGATAGACAAGGCAGTGGCGCTTGCTGTGGAAGAGTTACGCAAAATTTCTAAACCCTGTTCGGACCAAAAAGCAATTGCGCAAGTAGGCACTATTTCAGCTAACACTGACCCTGTAATTGGCTCTTTGATTGCTGAAGCAATGGGTAAAGTAGGCAACGAGGGTGTTATCACCATAGAAGAGGGTTCTGGTTTAGAATATAGCTCTGATGTCGTAAAAGGTATGCAATTTGATCGTGGCTACCTCTCTCCCTACTTCATCAACAATCAGCAGAATATGAGCGCAGAGTTGGAAGACCCTTTCATTCTAGTGACTGACAAAAAGATTTCCAATATTCGTGATTTATTGCCTCTATTGGAAGCCGTAGCTAAAGCCGGTCGCCCATTGATGCTCATCGCTGAAGATGTCGAAGGCGAAGCATTAGCAACCTTAGTAGTCAATAATATTCGCAGCATTATCAAAGTAGCAGCGGTTAAAGCGCCTGGCTTTGGTGACCGCCGTAAAGCCATGTTACAAGACATTGCTACCTTGATCGGTGCTAATGTGATTTCTGAAGAAGTGGGTTTATCATTAGAAAAAACCACTCTCCAAGATTTAGGTCGTGCCAAACGTGTGGTTGTTACCAAAGAAAATACCACCATCATTGATGGCGCAGGACAAAAAGATCTTGTTAAAGCTCGCGTCGAGCAAATTCGCAAAGAAATCGAAGAAACTTCTTCCGATTACGATCGAGAAAAATTGCAAGAACGTCTGGCTAAACTAGCAGGCGGCGTGGCTATTATCAAAGTAGGCGCTGCCACTGAAATCGAAATGAAAGAGAGAAAAGCGCGCGTTGATGATGCACTTCATGCAACACGTGCTGCAGTTGAAGAAGGTGTAGTGCCAGGAGGTGGTGTCGCTTTAATTCGTGCTCTACAAGCCATCAAGGAATTCAAAGGCGATAACGATGAGCAAAATACGGGTATTTCGATTCTGCGACGTGCTATGGAAGCGCCCTTACGTCAAATTGTTACTAATGCTGGTGAAGAGGCTTCAGTCGTGTTGGGTAGGGTTGTCGAAGGTAAAGGAAACTTTGGCTACAATGCCACCACGGGTGAATTTGGTGACATGATTTCAATGGGTATTTTAGACCCCACCAAGGTTACTCGCACGGCATTACAGAATGCAGCCTCTATCGCAGGCTTGATGATTACCACTGAGGCCGCAGTTGCCGAACTGCCTAAGAAAGAAAATGCAGTAGGTGGCGCTGGTGGCATGGGTGGTATGGGCGGCATGGGAGATATGATGTAACCTTCACGTCGTCCTGCACTCAACAAAACCCCGGCAGCTGCCGGGGTTTTGTTTTTATGGAAAATACTTGATTACTTGACCAATATTCTCCACCCAAGCATAATGGCAAGGTGGTTTTTATCAATTTATGGAGGATGACTGTAATGCAACGGAATACTTGGGATTGGATTGCGTTTGTGCTAGTGATAATAGGTGGGATAAATTGGGGATTACTAGGGCTTTTTAATTTCAATGTAATTGGTGGTATCTTCAGCTTTATTCCTTTCCTAGCAAGACTAATTTACATTTTAATAGGGATCGCTGCTATTTACATGATCTATGCCGCAACTAAGCAAAATAAACCTTCAGTTCCTTAAATAGGCTACACTCACCGAATTTTATAATTAAAGTCTGCCATCCCGCGGTCTAACCGCGGGATGGTCCAGCACTTTTTTTTCATTTCCTTATTTCATTCCCCTCCCTCCAGTAATTTTCCTCGTGTATACGGATACAGCGAGTACCTACTTACAGAGGTTTGCTTAATGTTTCCTTAACAAATCTAGGATATATTACCCTTTTTAGGGTAATTGCAAGAACTCGGGGGAGGAAAGTAATGCCAATTACTAGTATTTTCAATGCCTTTGAAAGTAAGACACCAGGACTGACTGGCTATACTATTAAAATTAAACTCCCTGATTCTGGAGATGCTAAGCCTATATCCATTTTCTTTTTTGGCTGCCAAGGCACTGAAAGCATAAGCAGACAAAAGCAAGTAGCAAAGATGATGAATGAAATAGCCGCTAGGAAAGGACGATCTCCTGTGGCGCTCATTGGCTTAGGTGATAATTTCTATCATCATGGTGTTCATAGCGCGCAAGATCTGCGTTTTGCGGTTGAATTTCATGGTGTTTTTGCAAATGCAGCGCTTAGCTGGATTAAAAAAATTCCCAGCTTTTTCATCGTTGGCAACCACGATGAAGATATATATAAAGCAGGGCACTCAACGTTACTTGCGAAACTTCGTGATGCGTTGGGATTGAAACGCATGCTGCGGAAAGCAGAAGATCAAGTTAACCATACTTTTTCAAAACGTAACCAGAAATCAGAAAATTCGCCCTATAACTACAATCCTGCCGAACCAGAGAAGAAACCTTCTCGCAAGGATCCATTAACAGTCGAAAATTTGCCCAACTGGAACATGCCGGGACGCTATTATTCCAGCCAATTTGAAATGAATGGCGAAGTTAATACGGAAATTTTTCATATTGATTCAAATACGTTGGTGTTAGAAGCATTAATAGCTTTGGATGCTGTTAAAACCCCCGGAAATTATAAAAATCCCCCAACGGCGGAAACAAACCAATATTTATGGTTAAAAAATGCTCTGGAAAACAGCACAGCATCCAATAAGATTCTTGTAGAACATCATCCCCCTCAAACATTTGACCAGCGCCACTTTAAATCAGATGAAAAAGATTATTTGATTGATGCCGAGATACGAATGGCATTGGCAGAGTTTGGAATTAACGGTAATAATTACAACGAGCTACTGGCGACAGTACTCGATAAAGCACGTACACGTACCGCCGATGATAATACGCAGGTTAAAACCAAATTAACCCTTGTTGCGGCAGCGCACAGCCACCATCAAGCTGCTTATGATAGCATGCTAGGGCCAGGAATAATCGCTGGCGGCGGCGGCGGTGGTTTAAAATCACATTTGCGGCTAGATAAGGAATCCTTAGAC
>JBAUEV010000063.1:0-9402 GCA_049678805.1 Gammaproteobacteria bacterium | reverse complement strand
TACTGAAGATTTTAAAAAAAATCTTAAAAGGTTTGAAAGTGGAGCTAGTGAAATCACCTTTGTTGACGACATTTTTTCGGATATAGCCTATGAACACTTACCAAGGTCTTTAATAAACTTAAATGCTCAATTTGAACAGGCACTTGTGGCAATAGATAAGGATTTTCTTAATAATTTTGTCTCGATATATGGTGGAAAACTAGAACGCGTTCTCCTGGAGCATTTTGGATCCCTTCATCCCCTGGTGCTCTATTTTAAGGCATTAGAGAAAGAAACTTACTCTTGGATTAGAGGTGATTCAGATGAGCAGAAGGAAGTTTTACAAGACATAAGAAAAGCTCTTGGAGATGCGCATATCTCTAATCTTCGAGAAATTCTTGGTGGAGAAGAGGAAAAGGTTAATCAAGCATTTGCCAAATCACTTTATAAGGCCGCTGTTCAAGCCATTATTTCGTACTACTTTAACGGCAGGTCCGATGCTTATATGAATAAGTATGTCGCCATTTCAAACAAAATGGCCACAAGATTAATTTCTTATGGAAGTTCGGAAAAGCTAACGGACTCGTTAATGGAGGAGTGTGCAGCAATAAAGGCATCAAAAGAATTATTGAATCAAATGGAGTTTGTTTTAAAAGAACTTGGCAAATTGAAAATATCGTTAGATCGAAAAATCCAAATGGATGAAGGAACTGATACTCAAATTATTGAAAGTGGAAAAAAATCAAAAATTGAAGCATTAGAAATAAAAATAAAAGAAATTAAAAAAGAAGTAAACCAAGATTTAGATCTTCTTAGCCCTATAGATCATTCATATTTTGAAAATAAAGTGAGCAAATTCAATACCGTAATGGAGGTTGCAATTAAAGAGACTGAGGCAGGGCATATTGGGCAGCTTTCTCGATTTCTATATGATTTGTGGAAGAAAGTTACAGAAGCACTGAAAAAATCTGAGCCTTTGCAAGAAAACCCAACAAAACGTTCTCATTCTTTGTCATTTTTTGCAACCCACACAGCCAAGAGATTAAAAACGCTGCAAGAAGATGCAACAAAGGCGGCTGAAGCGGAGAGTTCTGGTCCAGCCCCTGCTAGTTAGGAACTTTGATTCCGCTTTTAAACACGCATTAACAAGTACACGCTTATACACAAACTTGAAAGTGGACATCTTATTTTTTTGAATTTGAATAGATTCAAAACCAAATAAGTCCAAGGAGGGAATGAAATGGAAATCAAAAAAAGCGGCTCACAACCTTCCACTAAAGGACCCGCTGAATATTTTACCGGCAACGTTCGTATTGATCCTTTATTTGACTCACCTGATCCTGCGCATGGTTTGGGTGTTATGGTCACATTTGAGCCAGGCGCTCATACGGCATGGCATACACATCCGCTTGGACAAACCTTGATTGTCACCTCGGGTTACGGCTGGGTGCAGAGTTGGGGCGGTCCAATTAAAAAGATTCGACCAGGTGATGTTGTTGTGTGTCCTCCGGGTGAAAAACATTGGCACGGAGCAACACCAACGACAGCAATGGCTCATATTGCCATAGTGGAAAAGCTAAACGGCAAAGCCGTAGACTGGATGGAAAAAGTTACCGATGAACAATATCTAGCAGGATTAAATTTGGAAAAGAAAGACCAAGATCATGAGCCATAATATCTAGGGAAAAGTCGTCGTCATCACTGGCGCCACTTTTTCACAGATGCAATTTTAGTCCTTCATGTGATGCAACAAACCCAAGCTTTTTATAAAATTCCAACGCACCAGGGCGTTTTTTATCTGTCGTAAGTTGAACAACATGGCATCCTTCTTCTTTCGCTTTTTTTATCGCCCATTCTATCATC
The DNA here is from genome assembly GCA_049678805.1 of Gammaproteobacteria bacterium. Lineage (GTDB taxonomy): Bacteria > Pseudomonadota > Gammaproteobacteria > JBAUEV01. Next base: position 7,560 of record JBAUEV010000063.1, on the reverse strand, counting down.
GCCTTGCCTATGCCTTTACCACGGATAGATTGATCTGTGCGAACTCCTTCAATTAAGGCACGCTTACCGCCTTGGTATGTCAAATAGGTAATGAAAGTAAGCTGCAATGTACCAATTATCTGATTATTTAATTCGGCAACAATTAAAAGATTATTTTTATCTGCATTAATGACATCAAATGCGGCATAGTAGGATAATGGAAGTGGATTCTCATATTTTTCCCGTGTAATTCCAATATTGTCTTCAGAAAGAAGTCGAACAATATGAGAAACATCAGATCGATTTGCTTTTCTAAAACTAATATTCATATCGTCCTATGTAAGCGGTGATTTTTGATATTTCATTTTATAACGCTTTTGAAGGTATAAAAAACCCGCCAGGGTTGCGCATTGTTAAGAGGCGCTGCCTTAAAACATGCCATTCGAATTAGCTGATTTCTCAGGGATATCTTGTACAACATCCCAATGCTCAATAATTTTTCCATTTTCTAACTTGAATAAATCGAAGATAGCACGGCCTCGTGTATTGGGTTCACGAATTGAATGCACTTGAAGAATAACATAATTACCATCAGCAAATACTCTTTTGATTTCACTATGAGAATTAGGATAATTATCACGTAGAAATTGGATAAATTTTTTCAAACCTTCTGGACCATCTGCTACTGTTGGATTGTGCTGGATATATCTTGTGCCAAGGTATTTTGAGGCAGCTTCAAAATTTTTCTGGTTGATTGCTTTATCATAGAAATCGATTACATTTTGTTTGTTAATTTCTTGTTGTCTATAGTTATCAGCGTAAACATTGTTTATCATAACCATTAGAACAACAGTAGATAAAATCGAGATAAATTTTTTCAACATATCCTCCTCCTCTACTTTGGATAACATGTTCTTCAATAAATCTGACAAATTAACTGATCCACCCGCATACCACTAACCAAAACCTAATCTACGAAGGAGATCAAGTCATGGCTGATAATAGCCTAAACCAACTCACGCCATTAATAAATCAGAAGATTGATTCTTTAGAAACTCTCAGCGAGTATTTGACGCAGGAGCTTATGATGTCGCGTCATCCAACATAGCACTCGTCTAGCACCGAGAAAATTTTAATTTTTATCGCCCGAGCTAAGTTAGTGATTTCACTGATGCTGGCAGAGGGAATCGAACCCCCGACCCACTGATTACAAATCAGTTGCTCTACCGACTGAGCTACGCCAGCATGCTTACGATTACTCTTCGCGTTTCAATTTTATGCTTTGTTGCAACACGCTTTCGCAATCCTCATGTATTATTTATACACTCCGGTTGCTCAAGCGTGTTGCGCCTTGCCTAAAAATGAAACGCTTTGAGTATGGATTCAATAGAAGCGCTGAAATTGTAGGGCATTCAAGGTAGAATGGCAATTTAATAGTAATGCTTTTAAGAAGCCTATCGTTATGGATATCAACATTTTACGTCAAACTCTGCTAAACCAGCGCCGGGTGCGGATCGCTGTCGTAGTGCCCGTTTTTAATGAGGCCACCGGTATCCGCAATTTTCTTCGGGCATTGCACCAGACACTTTCGCAGTTAACTGAGCATGGCGAAATTATTGTAGTAGATGATGGTAGTCGCGATCAAACAGTAGCTGTTCTACAAGAGCTACTTGCTGAGTTACCGATAAAGCTAATTTGTTTTTCCCGCAATTTTGGTAAAGAAATGGCATTAACGGCGGGTTTGCAATATGCAAAAGCAGATGTAGTCATTTTAATGGATGCTGATTTTCAACATCCTTTAGAACTACTGCCGACTTTTTTACAGCAATGGGCGGAAGGTTACGATATGGTGTACGGGGTACGCCGAGATCGCCGTAACGAAACTGTACTAAGACGATTTTTTAGTCAGGTGTTTTATCGTTTGATGGCACGGTTTGCTAGTGTTGATTTGCCCCCCAATGCGGGTGATTTCCGATTGCTGGATGCAGCAGTGGTCAAGGCATTGAATCAGTGCCCAGAACGGAGTCGTTTTATGAAAGGGCTCTATTCTTGGGTGGGGTTTAAAACTCAGGCAATACCTTTTACCGCCCCTAGTCGGGCAACGGGAACTACTTCTTGGCATTTTCGCAAACTTACCTCGTTAGCATTAACTGGCATTATTTCATTTTCAGATATTCCTCTGCGCGTCTGGGGGTTCATAGGCTTTATTATTTCTTCCATTGCATTTGCCTATGGCTTATACGTGATTATATCTACTTTGGTTTATGGGGTGGATGTACCTGGTTACGCCACTCTAGTCGCGGCGATTATGTTTTTTGGTGGCATACAATTGCTTTCCATTGGTATTTTAGGTGAATACATCGCGCGCATTTTTAATGAAGTTAAACGTCGACCACCTTATATCATTGCCAGCATGCATGGTTTTGAGGATATTAATAATAGCATTGTTGAATAATTCCCTATTAAAAGGTTTTAGAATGCCGTCGGGGTGCGGTTCTCAGACGAAACTGCATCCTGCGGTCGCAGAATACATCCCTGTATTCTACGGTCTTCAAACTCGCACCCCGACGACATTCTCACCTAACGATTTTACTAAGTCGGGGTAGAAAAATTTTTGTCGATTTGTTTCTCCTTCAGGGAAAAGGGAATTATTCAACAACGCCATTAATAATAGTAAAGTTGGGCCGTGAGTTTTGTGGCGGTAAAAAAGCGACACCGATAATCACGGGTGGTACTTTATGGGGGGCAATAGGCGAAGCAAAATATTGTATGGGTAAAGTGATAGCTTGAGGAAAACGTGCTGCAATCTTCGCAGGCAATAATTTGCCTTGTTCTTGAACATCCCAAATAAAAATAGCACCATCTCGTCGTAGCCGTTGCTCATCAATCCAAAAGCTGATAGTTGGATCCCAATCAAAGTAAGCGATTGGATGATCGGGCGAATAAAACGCGACATTGCCCGCCAACCAACGGTCGCCAGCAACATATTTCAAAGGCATTTGATATTGATGACGCCATTGTTGAGTAACCTGCAACGCAATTTCGGGGCCAGGGAAGTTAATACGCTTCGCGTCGCCTAATAAGTAAGGTTTGCCAATGGTTGAGGCAATAAAAGCCACTAAAAATAAAATAAATACAATTATCGTATTACGCCATACAGCGTGAAACTGCTGTGTTGTCAAAGCAGGACAAATTTGGATAATCAATAATACACCCAATAATGAAAATAAGGGTGTGCCGTACATACTACGTAATTCAATACCGCCGAATAACGATAACAGTATTACCAGCAAGAAGGGGCCGATACCCATCCAATACAGAAATCGCCGATCAAAAACAGATAATGACAGCAGGCTTTTCTCCCCTCGCAAGCAAGGGAGGAAGATAATTAATGCAGGTAAAACCGCCAAAAATTGCGATAGGCTAAACTGTATCGGATAGATAAGATGATGCCACCAAAGTCTCGTTATCGCATTGGTACGGTTCATGGCGTAATGCAAAGAAATAAAATTATGTTTCGCTAGCCAAACTAAATTGGGAGTAATTACCAATAAAAAAACCAGCAATGCAAGATAAGGACCTGCCCGTTTGAATGAGCGACGCGCATCCGGTTCGCTGATAAGAAAAAGTAATTGGCAAAGCATCAATAGGGCACTGAAATATTTGGTCATCATTGCTAAACCGGCGAAAATTCCGACCAGTATCCAAGTAAGGATGCCTTGCAGTTTGAGTGCGCGATGCAGAGTGAGGATGCTCAACGCCCAAAGTGGCAACATCGCCACATTGGGATTAAATTCCACAGAAGTGAAGTTGTAGTAAAAAATTCCCTCTAATACTAAGACTGCAGCCACGGCATGCCGAGCAGGCAACAAATCTCTGGCAAGCCGCCATGTTGCCCAAAAACACAATACAATTGCCAATTGGCTGAGTAGATAAATCGTCCATACCGCATGGCCGCCCAATAAACTTGCTAACTCTGTTAGCCAAGGTGCTAGCCAAGGATGTTTATCGTAACCCCAAGCCCATTGTTGCCCCCAGGCTAGCCCTTCAATGACATCTAAAGGCGCGTTATGCTGTAGCAGCGTAGGTAGCAATGTCCAGAAAAATATATGAATAGCCCAAAAAATAAATAACCACTGACGTACCGAAGTTGAGGAGTCATTATTAGACTGGGGAATCACAATGTTATCCACAAGTGGGTTGTTGCATGAGTGCTATCATACGATAATAAAAATTATTTGTAATATACCCCTCACGTTTCAATTTTAAGTATTATTGCAACTATGAAATTTATTACTTTGTGTGCCGATGACTATGGTATGAATAAAGCCATTTCCCAAGGCATTATTCATTTACTAACAATGGGGCGATTGACCGCAGTCAGTTGTATGACGACATCTTCCTGTTGGTCAGAGCATGCGCCTTGGCTGCACCCTTATCGTGAGCATGCCGACCTTGGTTTGCATTTTAATTTGACTGAAGGACAGCCACTCGGCAAGAAAAATTCAACGATTGCGCCTCGAGGATCATTCCTATCCTTACCATTGCTCATGGCAAAAGCCTATGGGGGTTTCATCAAAGTTGCCGATGTTGAGCAAGAATTATTATTGCAATTAGAACAATTTAATAAACACGTACAGCGTTTACCGAATTTCATAGATGGCCACCAGCATATCCATCATTTACCTATAGTTCGGGAAGCATTATTAAAGATGTATGAACAACCCTTGCTTGGCCGCGAAACTTACGTGCGGATTTCTATCCAACGTGAAGGAGGGGGAATAAAATCAAAAATAATTGCCCTTACTGGGGCGGCAAGATTACAACGACAATTAAAAATAAATAAGATTCCTTATAATCAAACGTTTTCTGGTATTTATCCATTTCAGGATGCAGTTAATTACCGTCAGTATTTTATCCGCTTTCTCAGACAAGTAAAAAATCAAGAACTTATTATGTGTCATCCTGCTTTATTCAATCCACAAACAATTGATCCAATAGCGTCTAGTCGATTGTATGAATTTAATTATTTCAAAAGTCCAGCATTCAAAGAAGATTGTGAACGTTATCACGTTCAACTGACGCGGCTAATTTTATAATTAAACCCTACAGCTTGCTGCATGGGTTTATACATAAGTAGGCTTAAAACTTAAACATTTCTTATTGAGTGGACCCCGCGGTCGATGCCGCGGGGTTTCGATTATTTTAGATGCCGCGGGGATTCGAACTGGACCGAATTCCCGCGACTTGATCGCGGGATCCATTCCTCAGCACAGCGAGTTAGTAATTTTTTATATCTTTAATAAGTAAAATAGCAAAATTATATAATTGTGTATAAAGGTATGCAGCTTGCTGCAGGGCATTAAGCGATGGGGTTTCCAAAGGGAGATATTAAAATTTTGTTGGCTTATGTATTGAACAATACTTTCTAATGTGTAAAAATGCAGCCACAATTATTAGGGAATGCCGCAAAAGGCATACCGTACCGAAGAGATGATCTCTCATGTATTGGCAAAGAATTGTGTGGGAAATTATTAATAAAAATAAAGAATCGAACTTCAATTTTTTTACACCTATAAACGGAAAAGCAAAATCGTCAGAAATTTCCTCGGAGGAAAAATCTGAGCAATCTAAAAAATCCCCAAAGATAAAAAAACCTGATGATAGATATCTTTTGACAGGAAAAAATAATAAAATGCAGCTGTCTCATAGAGAAGAACAATGTGTATCCTGTATGATCTTGGGTAAAACACTCAATGATATGAGTAAGTGTTTAAGCTTATCCGTTAGGACAGTTGAGTTTTACGTAAAAAATATTAGAGGTAAAATGAAATGCCGTACACGGGAAGAACTTATAAAAATGGTGCTCAGTAGTACATTTTGGGAAGACCATATTGTGCGTTGTAAGGGTGAAATAAAATTTGACTGGACACGTTAATGCCAGTTGCGATGTTATGGGAAAGACCTCCCATTACGCCGGATTTAACAGAAAATAAAGTGGTTGTTTGGTGCGCAGATTTAGATTTAGCGCCAGAAAAAATCGATCAATTGACAAAAACGTTGTCGGCGGATGAACAGCAGCGTGCTGATCGTTTTGTTGCTTCTCGACATCGTCAGCATTTTACCGCGGCACGTGGAATTTTACGGCAAATTTTGGGGCATTATCTCCAACAGGCGCCGCAAAAATTGGCATTTGCTTATCAAGAACATGGTAAGCCGATGCTGAGCGATGAGTTTAAAGGAAGATTGTTTTTTAATTTGGCGCATTCTCAGGAAATTGCGCTATATGCATTGTGTTTAAATAAGGAACTGGGTGTAGATATTGAGCAAACTGCTAGGAATGTACCTGGGCAACAAATAGCGCAGCGCTTTTTTTCTGAAATGGAGTATGAAACCTTCATGCGGCTTCCCATTGAAGAGCAACCGATAGCATTTTTCAACTGCTGGACGCGCAAAGAGGCTTTTATCAAAGCTATTGGTGCCGGACTTAGTTATTCTTTGCGACGCTTTGAAGTAAATTATCTTCCACGCCAACCAGCAAAATTAAACCGGATTGATGGTGATGAACAAATTGCTGCGCAATGGGCGCTATTTGATCTGCAACCTGCAGAGGGTTATGTAGGCGCCTTAGCTCTGACTAAACCTGTTACGGAATTAGTTTGTTATCGCTGGGATTTTTAAAGTGAAGTTGTCTTCTGGTTTTAGATAGCTCAAGTAGTGGTGTAGCCTTGATGCAGTGTTATCGGAATCAAGGAAATTTTGTTTTAGTTTTATTTTGATATGGAAAAAACTACATTACTCATGTGCAATTATTTTTAACACTGGGATTTTTAAGAGAGGGGGTTGACATTTTGTGAGTGCCTAATCACAATTGTCGGCTAGTCTTTTTGGAGGGGTTCCCGAGCGGTCAAAGGGATCAGACTGTAAATCTGACGGCTCAGCCTTCGTAGGTTCAAATCCTACCCCCTCCACTGTTTGAGTGGTGAGTTGAAAAGATTATAAATATTGATACTCAAAGCATTTCATTTTTAGGGGAGACACAACGCGTTTAAGCAGTCGAAGTGTATAAATAATATAAGAGTTGTGAAAAAGCGTTGCAACAATGTCTAAAATTGAAACGCACAGAGTATGGATGAAGCTGCGGGTGTAGTTCAATGGTAGAACCTCAGCCTTCCAAGCTGATGGTGTGGGTTCGATTCCCATCACCCGCTCCAAATTGGAGTTGGAGGCTGAGAAGGCCCACATAGCTCAGTCGGCAGAGCACTTCCTTGGTAAGGAAGAGGTCACCGGTTCAATTCCGGTTGTGGGCTCCAAACTAAAGAAAAATCTTTGCCACTGATTTATTTGTGGCGAGCGAAATCAAGTAAGGATAAAAAATCTAGTTGTTTTGAAGATCGAGTTTTTTGTCTCAGGCAAATTTAATACGCTGGAGGTTTTCTTAAATGGCATCGAAAGGTAAATTTGAGCGGACGAAGCCGCACGTAAACGTAGGGACGATAGGACACGTAGATCATGGGAAGACGACGCTAACAGCGGCGTTGACAAAAGTGATGGCGGATACGTTTGGAGGAGAAGCGAAAG
>JBAUEV010000062.1:0-3865 GCA_049678805.1 Gammaproteobacteria bacterium | reverse complement strand
GGATTGGGTGTGTTGTACACTATCGCGGAAGAACAGCCACGGAGTTCGGTGTAATCCATCCCAGGGCAAAAGCAATCAGCAACAACACAAAAATAGCAAGCGAAATACAAATCCGCCAAGTTAATGCTTTTACCATATGTTTTGACTCACGCCCATCTCGTATTAGATAATAGAGTCCACTACCTAAGCTATATAAAACCAATAGAAACATTATTAAGATAAGAATTTTAAACGCCATGTCTTCCTCTTTACATAGTTTTCGCTGCTGTCATCCGCAACATCAAGCGGCTGCAATCAATTTACGTTTGAAACAATTTTGTTTCACACCGCGTTGGTTGCCGATGTTTGCAACATTGTTGTTATTACCTATTTTGCTCGGCTTAAGTTATTGGCAAGTACAGCGAGCAGAACAAAAACGAATCTTGCTTGTCGAATACCAAGCCCGCGCGCAAGCAATTCCTTTAAGTTGGACACAACTTAACAAGCCTGGGGATGATTGGCAATATCATCCCGTTGTAGTCCAAGGTTATTATGATAATCGTCATCAATTTTTGCTCGATAATCGCAGTTATCAACATCAACTGGGTTATCAAGTGTTAACTCCTTTTCTGTCTGAACACGGTGACCAAGTACTGCTAGTTAATCGCGGTTGGATTATTCGCTATCCAGAACGTCGCAATTTACCAATTTTACCTAACATAAGCGGCTTACAAACTGTGCGCGGGATTCTTTATTCGCCACCTAAACCATTTTTATTAAGTCACGCGCATGAAGATATTGATCGTTGGCCACGCCGCATTCAAGCAATAGAGATTAACTCATTAGCAGCAGAATTGCATCGCTCGCTCTATCCGTTTGTCGTTTTGTTATCACCACAATCACCAGCAGGATTTGTTCGTGATTGGCAACCCGTCACAATATCTCCTGCTAAAAATTGGGGTTATGCTGTACAATGGTTCGCCCTGGCGGTGGCATTAATTATTATTTTCATAGCGGTCAATGTGCATCATAAACAAGAACAGGAATAGTATGCATAAATCCACTTCAAAAACAATTTGGTTAGCAGCCGCCATTATTCTGACATTTTTAATCCCGTTAGTATTAGCTGGGTGGTGTTATACCCATCCACAAGAACTTACTTGGGGCACCGTAAATCGTGGCACATTGTTACAACCCACCCAAAATTTAGCAGCGCTACAATTATCAACCATCAACGGGCAGCCTTTTACTGACCAACAAGTGCATGGTCATTGGTGGTTAATCTATGTTGCACCCTATGGCTGCGACAAATCATGCCAAACCCATCTGTATGACCTACATCAAATTCGCATTGCAACCGGCAAAGATCGCACGCGTGTTGCACGGGCTTTAATTAGTTTTACAACAGATGCCCCCATTGATCGTCTGTTACAAGCAGCACACGATGACACTCAGCATTTATTAGCAAATAAACAACAATTTAGGCAAGCGCTACAATCTTTACCTTCTACAACGCTTGCATTACAGCAAGGTTATTTATATCTTGTTGACCCTCTGGGAAATCTGGTGTTGGGTTATACTCCCAACGCAAAACCCCAAGACTTACTAAAAGATTTACAACGTTTATTGAGGATTTCGCAAATTGGCTAATAATCATTATTCGAAAAACAAGTACTACACTCGTATAACATTAATTGCAACGTTATTGGCACTTGTTGTTATTGGTTTAGGTGCTTATACCCGCCTTAAAGATGCTGGATTAGGCTGCCCCGATTGGCCAGGTTGTTATGGTCGTCTAGTTGTACCTGAAACGCCAACAGCCATTCAAAAAGCAGATCGTTTATATCCTGCTGAACCAGTACAACCCAGTAAAGCGTGGCCAGAAATGGTGCACCGCTATTTTGCTGGCACACTGGCTGTGGTGATTTTAGGTTTAGCCGGTTGGTCATTAGCACGGCGACGTCATGATCCCACGCAACCGTTATTAATACCCTTATTGTTGGTTGCAATTGTTGTCTTCCAGGCGGCATTAGGCATGTGGACTGTAACCTTAGAATTATTACCCTTAGTGGTAATGGGGCATTTGTTAGGTGGCATGACCATTGCGGCTTTATTGTGGTGGTTAACGCTACGTAGCGCGGACGCATTACGATCACAGACTATAACGTTATCTCACTTTCGACCTTGGGCAGCGTTAGGTTTATTAATTTTAGCAGCGCAGATTTTTTTAGGCGGTTGGACGACAGCAAATTATTCATCATTAGCCTGTGCGCATTTTCCTTTTTGCCAGGGCAGGTTATTTCCACACCTGGAATTATCACGTGCATTTAATTTCTTAAGTCCGATCGGTACGGATTACCAAGGTGGGGTGTTGGGAATTGCTGCACGGATAACCATTCAAATGTTCCATCGTTATGGTGCATTTATCACGGCAGGTTATTTAGGAATTTTAGCAATCTGTTTAATGACTTCGCAAACAATGGGACGATTACGCGGATTAGGATGGACGATGTTTACTTTATTATGGTTGCAATTTTGCTTAGGTGTGATGAACGTAGAATTGTTGCTGCCACTGCCAGTAGCCATTGCTCATAATTTGGTAGCGGCTTTATTACTACTCACTATGGTTAGTCTGATATATAAACTTTATTCTCAAACGAGCATGTCCAATGGAATCTATCAGCGTGGTTGAAACGCCCACCCAAAGCATATGGCGGGATTATTTAGAACTTTGTAAGCCACGTGTTGTCGCGTTAATGTTGTTAACTGCTATGATTGGCATGTTGCTAGCAGCGCCTATTCCAACGTTCATTCCTTGGCAAATATTTGTTTTCGGTAGTTTGGGAATTGCTTTATCAGCTGGATCAGGGGCAATATTAAATCATATTGTAGACCGCCACCTTGACACGATCATGCGACGTACGCATGATCGTCCAATTGCGGCAGGACGCATCACGCCGCTTCAAGCTCTAAGTTTTGCTGCAGTTTTAGGTATAACGGGTTTAGCTTTATTGCTGCAATTCGTCAATCCACTCACTGCCGTTTTAACGTTATTTGCACTGATTGGTTATGCACTGATTTATACGGTTTTTCTCAAACGCGCAACGCCACAAAATATTGTGATTGGTGGGTTAGCAGGTGCTGCACCCCCTTTACTTGGCTGGACTGCAGTTACAGGTTCAGTTGATTATATGGGTTTGTTATTAGTACTAATTATTTTTGTTTGGACGCCACCTCATTTTTGGGCATTAGCCATTTATCGGCATGAAGAATATGCGAAAGCAAATATTCCCATGTTGCCGGTTACTCATGGCATCGCGTTTACCAAATTGAGTGTTATGTTATACACCTTGTTATTAATGGGCGTATCTTTGCTGCCATTTGTAGTAGACATGAGTGGGATAATCTATTTGATTGGTGTTACGCTGCTTAATCTTGGTTTTATTTATTGGGCGATTAGGTTAATTAAAAGCGATGATCCTTCTGTTGCGCTGCGAACTTTTCATTATTCGATTTTTTATCTAATGCTGCTATTTGTAGTCTTGTTGATGGATCATTATTTACCGATATTGACTTAAAATGAAAATTAAAGGCATCAGTCATATTACATTCAACCATTTTTTTAAACTTCATGCGGATAATTTAGAAACAAGACTCAAATATTACAATTCAAAACAGTCAAACGTTAAAAACTCGTCATTGCTATAAAGGTTAAGTAATTCGTCGATGTCCAAAAGCTAACCCGTCATTGCGAGCTGATGTCTCCCCACGAATTTCTAACTGAAGCATAGTTGCATAAATCAAAATGCTTTTGATTTACAATAGTTTGTCATCCTGAGCGCAGCGAAGGATCTTCTTTTTTAAAATACGAGATCCTTCGTCGCAA
>JBAUEV010000061.1:0-2772 GCA_049678805.1 Gammaproteobacteria bacterium | reverse complement strand
GCAATGGGCTACTTCAGTGAGAGCACGTTGCAATAGATTAGCCAATAGTAAACCGCTTTGACGTTGGTGTTGTAATAAATAAAGTGCCATACGTTGGGCAGATTTGGGGCCGACGCCCGGTAAGCAGCGGAGTGCTTCAATAAGCTGTTGTACGAGTGGACTGAACATAGATTTGTTGATTCTCACTCAACGACGCCATTCTACTCAAGAATTTTATTCCTGATTTATTCTTTCGGAAGTTTGTTAAACAAAGGTCCTAAATCTTTGACAATATCATAGGCTTTGTTTTGTGATATTTCTCGCAATCTGCGGTTGGCGTCGTTAATAGCCGCAGCAACCAGCTCTTCCAGAATTGTTTTACCTGCTTGTGAAGCTTCTTGTAACGTTTCTTCTTTAATAACCAATTTGATGTGGTGCCGGCCATTCATGGTTACCGAAACAAGGTCACCGCCTGCATAACCTGTAACTTCCATTTTTGCTAACTGCTCTCGTGTTTGCAGCATATTTTGTTGCATGTTTTGTGCCATTTTTTTGGCTTCCTCATTCAGATTGGCATTGCTGGTTGCAGTGGATAGATCAGTGGGTAGTCCTAATTCTTTTGGTAATTCCTGGGATAACGCCAATGTTTTACTTTCGATGGCGCTATCTACTTGTTGCACCGCATCATGAGTTGCTGCAGTAAGTAGGTCTTCTAATATGGTTTTACCTTCCTGTAAAGCTTCCTGTTTGATTTCAACGGTGGTTTCATAATGACCATTCATGTTTACTTTCACTAGGCCACCGCTAGCATTGCCAGTTACTCGCAGTTTAGCTAGCTCTTGCTGCAAATGATCCTGGGTTTTTTGCATTTTTTTGACTAGCTCTAATAGTTGGGTCAAGTTAGGGTTATTAAGTTTATCTGTCATTTTTGAATCCTCAGGTTATATATAATATTGATGCACGCTATATTACTTGACATTAATGGAATCTTCTATAATTTTAGCATTAAATGTCTCCAATAGCGCCTGAACATGCTTATCTTGAGCAATAGCTTGTTGGGCCTCAGTATGTTTGGCAGCAGTAGTGCGCTTCGTCAATGCGGCAGGTGAGGCAGTGTGGGCATCGCCAATTTCAAACGTTATTTGTATTGGGCGCTGCAAATGTTGTGTAAATGCCTGGGCAATATAAGCTTTTTGTTTGTCGGTTAACAGGTTTGCTAAATTTGGTTTCAAACGTAATATAACTTCATTTTGCTCTAATTTAATGAGGGCGCATTCTGAAGCCAAGGCATGTGCCGCACCTTCCAAGTTAAGTTTTGCTAATAATTGTGGCCATTGTTCGGTGCTTGCTGTCAGACTGTCGAGAACAGCGGTGGTTTTGGTGGGTTTTTTAGGCTTTTCGCTAATGGCTTGAGAGGTTGGCAGTGTTGGGGTAGTGGTTGTCATCAATGAACCAATATTTAAGCCAACTGGACGAAATGCCAACATGCGTAATAAGATCATTTCAAAACCAGCTCGTGCACTTGGTGCAAATGGTAAATCACGGCGCCCCATTATCCCAATTTGGTAATACAATTGAATTTCTTCAGCAGTAAACAACTGACTGAATGCTGGTGCTGGATTCAGAGAATCCTGGGTGTACGTTTTGTTTTCAGGTAATACTTGTGAAACTGCTATTTGGTGTAATAGTGCTAATACTTCTTCAAGCACATGCGAAAAATCAGCACCTTGCTCGGCTAATTGAGCAATGATGTTGAATAGGGTGCCGCTATCTTTTTTTGCCAAGGCATTTAGTAAAGCTTGCAGTTGGGTGATTACAAAAGTGCCTAATAAACTGTGTATTTCGGTTGTTAAAAGTTGTCCATTACCATAAGCAATGGCTTGATCTAATAGACTCAGCGCATCACGCATGCTGCCGTTAGCTGCACGTGCAATCAATGGCAGCGTTTCTGCTTCATAGGCAATATGCTCTTCATTTAAGAGTTGACTGAGATAATTTTGAATTTGCAAAGCGCTGACATTTTTCAGATTAAATTGTAAGCAACGTGATAACACAGTTGCAGGTAATTTTTGCGGATCGGTGGTGGCCAAAAGAAATTTTATATGCGGTGGTGGTTCTTCTAATGTTTTTAGCAGCGCGTTAAAACTATGCCCTGATAGCATGTGCACTTCGTCAATCAAATAAATTTTAAAGCGGCCTTTAGTAGGTGCATAGGGCACGTTGTCGAGTAATTCACGAGTGTCTTCTATTCGAGTGCGTGAAGCCGCATCAATTTCAAGAAGATCAATAAAACGGCCGGTATCAATTTCTTGGCAGGCATTACAGGTGCCACAAGGGTTAGCAGTGATGCCTATTTCGCAGTTGAGGCATTTGGCAAAAATCCGCGCTACTGTCGTTTTGCCGACACCTCGTGTGCCGGTGAATAAATAAGCATGATGCAAGCGATTTTGATTGAGGGCATTCGTTAAGGCCTGCACCACATGTTCTTGACCGGTCAAAGCCTGAAAGGTTTTGGGGCGCCATTTGCGCGCTAATACTTGGTAATTCGTCTTGTCTGACATATGAATTTCCGCTGTTAGGCAGCAAAAAATTTGGAGGTGGCATCACTCAGCCACACCTCGGCACCCGTATCCATCACTACCGTTGCTCCCTTCCGGGCCTGGCGGGGTTTGCAATGTAACGTTGCGAGGGGACCAAGCTAGCCACCATGATTTGATGCCGTTCACCCTTCGAGATGGCCCTTTCAGGGCCTCCTCAGGGCGAACGGGAAAAGGAAATTCGTTCGCCCTGAGG
>JBAUEV010000060.1:0-5870 GCA_049678805.1 Gammaproteobacteria bacterium | reverse complement strand
TCAAACACTATTGCATTAGACTTCTTTCCAAACCTCGATAAACGGCCAATCTCTATGAAAAAATTCGCTCGTAATCCTCATTGACTGTTATGTCAACTCTGGTTCCTCACTTATTTTTTCTTCGACCTTAGCTCGTTTCTCAAGGTTTGGAAAGAAGTCTCTTGATATAGACCCATTACACCTTGCAGTATAATGGATCTATCAAGGCTATCCGGTTAAGTTAAATTATTAAAGGTTTTCATGTTCACATATTATTTTTGTTTCACGTTTATAGATTTCTTTTATTATTGGATTGCCATCATAATAAGCATCCCAAAACTCATTTTTAGTCCATATTTTTGGCCCTAATATTATCAATTTGTTATTAACAATATTCATTTCCCAATTAGGAGGGATTAAATCAGACACTATTTGAAACTGTAATGCATTATGCAATCTTGGAATTGAGTTTTTATTTTCGCTAATCAAACGGTATACGGAACCATTTACAGCCGATATTATTATTTCTAAAACAAGATATTCCTTATCAATTGTTAACGAACGACTTGTATTTTTATAACGTCTTGTACGTACATCGTAGATATTCATACATTTAACTTTCATAATAACCCCACAAAAATAGTGATTAAATAGAAAATTGAAGCTTTATGGTCAAAGTTTAGCATTGTTAATAAATCCACATTTTTCGGCCATAATCCTCCAATTGAAAGAAAGCTTGTCAGAGTTTTGTCAAATAGCCAATACAGGATATTCTGGTTTGGGTTGCAGGGATGCGGTGAGGAAAACTAACGAATTTGACTGATAGGTGTGTTAAAAAGGGCGCCATTTACGGCGCCCTTTTGGTTAACAACGGTTCCAGACCGAATCTCAATTATCTACATGGATTTCTTTAATTGATATAGATCAGTAATCAGCTCTTTGATGTTTTCTCTAGCAGCGCCTTCATTAGCCATTCTTAGACGTGTCGTAGCTAGAGGGGAATCGGAAAAGGTTGCTGTATAAGAAGTTGCAATTCTTCTGCTATAAATGACTTTATTGGTCTTTAAATTTTCTAATACGTAGTTAACTGTGCATCTAACGGTAAGCGATACACCTAAGAAAGGTTGCTGTAATCTAACAAAAGTTGCATTTAAGGCATATCCTGAGCCATTGAATTGATGATATAAATTGGCTTGTTGCAACGATTGGATTAAAGCAGCTTTAAAATTGGCATTACTAATTTGTGATGTCCAAAGGGGGTTTGTTTCATGTCCACCTAAAGTTTGATTAACCGTTATATTGTTTGCCAATGAAACATTTTTTGGCTTTAATGTTGGTATACCATGTGGAATCATCTGGTCCACGGAGGCTCCTGTTGCGCATCCACACAGCATCAAACTCATCAAAATAAGCAATAAATATTTTTTTAACATAAAAACTCCTAATAATTTAAATTTATATACACATTGATTCCTCAGCCACCTTAGAGCGGCTGAGTATCAATTTCTTAAAATCCTCCCCCCAGTGTCATTTTGTATTAATTAACTTGCGAAGCAATACAGGGTTTCGTGAATGAGATAAGAGAATTTTGTTAAAATTCATAGGGTTAAGAATTTTTGTATTCGCGCTTAGGAATACTCACGATATATTTATCGCGTGGTATATTTTTATAAAGCTGTAAAAATTTGGGGATATCCCTTGCCGAATTATCAACAAAAACGTGTAAAAGGTGACCTGGTGAGGTGCTAAAGAATTTAACCGTGGGCGAAATTACTGCTAAATTCAGTCTTCCGAGATAATTTACTTTTCCAGGCACTATTGTAAAATCAATAAGTTTAAAATTACTGTTTGTGCTGATAGTAGTTGAAGCAAAACCTATAATCGAATATTGGCCGGCTTGTAGTTTTAGCAAAGAGTATCTTGGAGGGAATTTAAAGGAAGGGCAAGGAATTGATACCTTAGAACCGTCCGGCCCATCGATAATTAGGTGAGCAAGATTAAAATTTTTCATTTGATAGACCATAAAGAGCTCCATCCCTTGGGGTTGGTCAGTCATACACGAGGTTGAAAAGGCTGCAAATCCCATACCATCACCATTTTGTATAGTCACGTTTCGATTAGAAACCACCTCTGAGCAGCTAGTAGCTAATATTCAGAGTGCCGAAAATAAGGTTATATAGAAAATTTTATAAATGACTTCATAATTCCTCTTCTATTTAGAAAGAATTGGTAGTGAGCGTTGAACAAAGAGTTGATCTGCAAAATTTTGTGATTCATATAAATCAGCAATCCGGTTAGGAAAATCAGCTAACCAGGCATCAAATTGTTGATCTGTAGATTTGATTTGATATTTCTGGGAAAAAACAATGATTAATACCAGGGCTGACATGAGGGTTAAGATTGCTACTAGATATTGCACTCGATTTGTGCGGTTCCTAAAAGAAAAGTAGGGGTTCAAAAAACGTTTCATTGAAAATACCTCTTAAATATACGAATACACGCAAATTTTTGACTATGTTAGTTGTTAGAAGAAAGAATAATTTAATAAATTTTAAACGTGTTACCAATCGGAAAAATCAGTTAGTTTATGTATAGCGAATAAAAGACGGATTTCAGCGAATTTTCTAAAAATTGCTTAAATTTTCAAGGGGTTAGAATTAATAAAAAAGTCACGTCTTATTATCAAAGACGATAATTAGGTTTACGAAAATACCATTTCTAATTATCAAAGAGGTTGAGTTTGTCAGGGTTTCCAAGGAGGCGCGCGCGCTCAAAGTTCCTAAATCTTTCTTCGTAACGGGGTGAATTAGTTTAGTACATTTAACTTTCATATACTTGTGTACTAAAGACTATCTAATGATTTTTTGCCAGGCACTAATTAGCAAACTAACTGCATAATATTTGCAACGATTGGAATGAAGAATAATATTATTAACCATCGGGTGCGACCCATATCCCATAAACGCTTTATTCCACTGGTTACATATGCAAACATGACGATCATAAATGCTATCATTGTGAGCGGATAAAGAACTGCGGTCATAATGGCATTTGAATTGTGTGTAGGTACTTGATCTGCATACTGACGTAAACTAAGTGTAGCTCCTGGAGTTATATGCTGGTGGATGGTATGAAAATCGAGAAAATAAATTATTATTAATACGCTCGTTAATATAATACTTAGTGTTACCAAACGATATTGTAGTCTATTTATGCGGCCTTTAAAGGAAAAGATAAGTGTTAAAAAATTTTTCATGGAATACACTCTTTACTGAAATATAAATAAATCCTTTAATCAAGTTATATAGTTGTATAGGGATAATTTAATAAATTTTAAGTCTTCCGACTATCGGATAAATGAGATACTTTATGTGCGCGAAATAAAGACCAGTTTTCCCTCTTATTTTGTTATAAATTAGCTAATTTTCAGGAGTTTCTGTATAATTAAAAAATCTTGTCTTATTATCAAAGTCGATAATTATTGTTTCAATAAGCAGTAATCTCAGGTGACTCGCTTACAAATTTTTGATTAATTTTTCCACCTCTTGATCGCTTAAACCGATTTTTTTAGCTAAGGCATTTATTGCAATTAACGTTTTTGAACTGTCAAAACGCCATTTGTTTTCAAATTTTAATAGTTTTAGGTGTGCCTCAAGTGCTTCTTTGGGATTGCCATATTGATATAGAAATGAAGCAAATCCGCCTAACCGTATATCGTCTTCATCATCATATTCAAGTACTTTTAAATAATTCTCTCTGGCTTTCTCAATTTCTCCAAGTTCTTTTTGACAATAAGCGATGGAATAAAAACATATACCAAACTCGTAATTTGGATTTTCTTTAATAATCATTTCATATAATTTTATTGCTTCTCTTAAATCGCCCATTTTTTGTAGCTTTAAAGCTTCTTGTGCCAGCGTAACTAAGTGATTAGTCATTTTTCTACTCTCCATCAAAATTTTGGCTTATTATCATTAATAAATAAGTCTTGTTCTTCTAGATTATTTTTAGGATATACGTGTAAATTTTCTAGTTCCATCATTTCACGATCACCAGGATACAAATTTCTAGGCGTATACAGTTCAACATTAACATGTTGCTCTAAACCATGTGAATTGATGATGCACTCCCAGCTGCTTCTGCTAAGTTTTCAGCGAGGGAAACGACGGCTTCGCTTGACATCACCATCGCGGTGACACCAATGGTTTCACCGTTTTAAAAATTATTATCGGATTGTAATTTAATAAATTTTAAGTCTTCCGACTATCGGATAAATGAGATACTTTATGTGCGCGAAATAAAGACCGGTTTTTCCCCTATTTCGTTAAAAACCAGCTGATTTTTAGGAGGTTTCTGTATAATCACAAAGTCTTTTCTTGTTATCAAAGGTGATAATTATTGTTTCAAGAATAGTAATTTTTCACGATGGTTCCTCAGTATTTTTTGTTGTTATCCAAGGTGTTGGGTTTGGCAGAGTTTCATCAAAGAACAAATACAGGGTTCTCTGAGCTAACCAAGGCATTTTATAGTACTTCAAATAATTCCTTTCTTGATTCCGCTTCGCTGCATCTAGGCTACGCTGGCTTATAGTACGCCTTCTTCTTCATAAATAATTCTGGCTTCACGTTTATAAGTCTCTAATGCAGTAAGATCACCATTGTAACAATTTTCCCAGAACCCAGATTTCCGCCATGGATTCGGGCTAAAAATAAAGTTACCACTTGAAAATTGTTTTATTATCCAACTTTCGGGAATTTTTCCGGATACAATTTCGAATTGTCGGGCATCATACAAAGCTGGCATTTCGGTTTTGTTATCTCCAACTAATCTGTATATAATTTCTTTCTCAGGTTTGATTAATATTTCTAAAACCACATATTCTTGTCCAATAGTTAGCCAAGAACTTGTGTCTTGATACTGTTTTGTTTGTTCATTATAAAATTTGGTACATTTTACTTTCATTATTGCCTCGCAAGCATTAGTAATTAAACTGTGTTGGTTCATAATCAAAATTCGGAGTTGGTTTTATATTCCAAGTACTTTGACCATGAAGGACAGCTTTATAATCCATCCCATAATATACATCTCCCGTAATCGAATTATGATAAAAATGTATTTCGAAATTATTAGCAGGAGTATGTATTGGATCGGTTGCATATTTGCCCCAATCACTTAAATTCCCATATCTACTAGAAAGTTCATTTATTAGTGTTACATTCTCTAAATCGTCTCCAGAAATTATCATCCGCGAATTTTTAATAGCTCCTGCACTTAAACCACCTATTGGATTAAACAGAGTTTGTTGCTCTTCAATAGATAGTTGGTAATTTAATCGCAATAGATTAATGTGATTAGAAGCGCTTAAATCAATAATACTTTCCGTAGTCGAGGGACCCCTCCCCCAAAATCTTACAGCATCTAGCAGCGAACCGGTGCGTGTAGCAGCATAGCTGGCATAGATCTCTCCTAAACGTGCACTCGTCGCTCCTAGTATGCGTGCGCGTTGTGCACGGTCACCACTTTGATAAGCATTCCATTCATCACCTAACTCATTATAAATATCAATCCCCTCCGCAAGGGACAGTAGTTTAACTATCCCAGCCATGGCCGCTGGGTCTACTGTCCCTAATATGAGGTTCTCGGCTGTTTGGATGAAATTCTCGGCTGTTTGGATGGGATTGCTTGCGACAGAAAGTACTCCTTTAACGTCCGATTCAATGGCATCAGTCGCTCCCGCCAGGAAATTTTTCCAAAATCCATCACTTGATGTGGTGGGAGAGTTATTAGAAGCACTACTTGCATCCCCACTTTGCTGCTGTTGTTGATCTTGCGTCCAGCGTTGTGCGCGGGTTTTGGCAAGGTCGCTTTGTGTTTTACGTTTCGCATGGCTC
>JBAUEV010000059.1:0-13693 GCA_049678805.1 Gammaproteobacteria bacterium | reverse complement strand
GCATCCTGCGGTCGGAGAATAAATCCCTGTATTCTACGGTCTTCCAACGACACCCACACGACATTCTTACCCAACGACCTTATTTATAAGAAATATGCAACAACGCCGACTTGATCGTGGGATCCATTCCTCAGCACAGCGAGGTTAAGTGGACCCCGCGGTCGGTGCCGCGGGGATTCGATTACTTTAAGGTGCCGCGGGGATTCGATTACTTTAATGTGCCGCGGGGATTCGATTACTTTAATATGCCGCGGGGTTTCGAACTGGACCGATTAAATTAACTAACGAATGACAAAGCTGCCAACAATTGCGCTTGTACCTGCGGCAAATCTTCAGCCGCATTGATGATTTTAAAACGCTGCGGGAAATGTTGCGCACGTGCTAAATAAGCTTGTCGCACCCGAGCAAAAAAAACATGTTGTTCACGTTCAATGCGATCTTGAGTCTTGCGATCTTTAATGCGCATTAAGCCTATCTCGGCTGGTAGGTCCAACAATAAAGTAAGGTTAGGCTGTAACTCTCCTTGTACCCATGCTTCTAACGCAGCAATACGCTCAGCAGCAATGCCGCGTCCTCCACCTTGATAGGCATAGCTTGCGTCGGTGAAACGATCACATAAAACCCATTGTCCCTTTGTTAATGCAGGACGAATGACATTGGCAATATGCTGCGCACGGCTAGCAAACATTAATAATAATTCGGTGTCTATTGCCATTGCTTCTTCATGCGGCGTCAATAATAACTGGCGGATATCTTCTGCAATTAGCGTACCACCTGGTTCGCGGGTTACGACTAATGGAATGTTCTTAGCACGCAAATATTGGGCAATAAATTGCATGGCGGTGCTTTTACCTGCGCCCTCAATTCCTTCAACGGTGATGAAGCGACCCTGGGACATTGTTGAGCGCTCAAGGCCAATTGGCATAGGCATTCACTTGTGATGCAGAAAAATTCAATTTAGATGGTCGTAGGCATTTTTGCCAAAGAGGTTGCATACCCTTCCGAGAGAGTAATCCATTAGTACTATCCGATAGTGGACAAAAATTAGCAGTAGAAAAATTTCCGAGTAGTAAAGTTTTTTCCACTAAATTGTTTTGTTTGATTAGCCAATAACGCTGTGCAGCTTGTTGATGTTCAGCAAGGGAAGCAGAAAATATATGCCCGCCATCACCTTTAGCAACGTAATACAAAGCGTCGCTCGCAGTAGGATGTAAAGCCGCTTCAATTGCAGAAATACTCGGCATGGCGATGGGTGTCGGCGGCAATCCTTGATGCAAATAAAGATTGTAGGGTGTTGGAATTGCTAAATCACCACGCCGCAAGCTACCTATATATGCGTCACCTAGGCCATAAATAATTGCAGCATCAATTTGCAATAACATTTTTTTCTGCAAACGACGCAAAATAACCCCAGCAATCATAGGACGTTCTTGTGGCAAGGCAGTTTCCTTCTCGATCAACGATGCCACAATCAATGCTTGATAAGAATTTGTATAAGGCAAGTCGGCTGATCGTTGTTGCCAAGCGGTATTCAATTTTCTTTGCATATTTTGATAAGCTTTTCGCAAAATTAGACGGTCAGGTGCGCCACGCGTGAATAAATAAGTGTCCGGATAAAATTGTCCTTCTGGATTAACGCCAGGATATCCCACTAAGGTCATAATCGCTGTTTTATCCAAATCGTTTAACGTATGGGTAAAGTAAGGATTATTATTGATGGTTTGCATGATCTGTTGAAAAGTCCATCCCTCGATAAACGTTATAGAGCGTAAAATCATTTTGCCAGCAATAATTTGTTTTAAAAATATTCGAGGTGTCATGCCTGGATCAATTTGATATTCACCCGCTTTAATTTTTTTAGTCGCACCATAAAATTTGGCAAGCTGGATGAATCGCCGTGGGTCATTGATAAGTTGTTGGCGCTTTAAATTCCAAGCCAGTGCTATCAAGGGTGTGCCAGGCTGAATAATAAAATCAAGTGGCTGAGTACCAGTGACCATTGGTCTATTCATAAAGCGCTGCCATTGCAAGCTCTGCCAGATCACGTAAATGAGGGCTGCTAAAACAATCAATAAAACGGTATTCACTAACCAACGGCGCATGGTCTTGCTTACTCACAGGTAGGCATCAGTTTAAGGAATAGGTAATCGCTCAGCCTCCTCTACCTGATTCCCTCCCCCTTCAAGGGGGAGGAAACAAGGGCTGAGCGATTACTAATCCACTGACTTAACAAAGTAGTATTAATTTAATTGTTAATCAATACGACGGAATAGCAAACTACCATTCGTTCCACCAAACCCAAATGAGTTGGATAAACTGACGTCAATTTTCATTTCCCGCGCATGATGTGGCACAAAGTCTAAATCACACCCTTCATCCGGGTTATCTAAATTTATAGTAGGTGGTGCTACTTTATCACGAATCGCTAAAATACAAAAAATCGCTTCAACGGCGCCTGCTGCACCCAACAAGTGCCCGGTCATGGATTTAGTAGAGCTGACTGCTAACTTATAAGCATGATCGCCAAAGGCTTTTTTGATAGCCAATGCTTCAATTGAGTCTGCCATAGTTGATGTCGCATGAGCGTTGACATAATCCACATCTTCCGCATTCAAACGCGCATCGTTAAGTGTATTACGCATTGCATTTGCAAAACCAGTACCACTTTCATCGGGTGCAGTCATATGATACGCATCAGCACTCATCCCAAAACCAGCCAACTCGGCATAAATGTGCGCCCCACGTTTACGGGCACGTTCCAATTCTTCCAACACCAAAATACCAGCACCCTCGCCCAATACAAAACCATCACGATCTCGATCCCAAGGACGGCTTGCTTTTTCAGGTTCATCGTTGCGAGTAGACAATGCCCGCATTGAAGAAAAACCACCTACCCCTAATGGGCAAGTAGCCATTTCAGTACCACCTGCAATCATAACATCCGCATCACCATAACTAATCATCCGAGCGGCATGGCCAATGTTATGCCCACCCGTCGTACAAGCTGAAACAATAGCAATATTGGGACCTGTCAATCCATATTTCATGGATACAAATCCCGCTACCATGTTGATAATAGCACCAGGAATGAAAAAAGGAGAAACTCTACGTGGACCATGTTCTTGTAAAAATTTTTGGTTTTTTTCAATCAACGGTAAGCCGCCCACGCCAGAACCAATTGCCACACCAATCCGCTCAGCATTTTCCTCAGCTATGACTAGGCCTGAATCTTCAATAGCTTCTTTAGCAGCCACAAAACCGTATTGAATGAAAGTATCAATCTTACGCACTTCTTTAGTGGATAGGTATTGGGTAGCATCAAAATTAACTACAGAAGCACTGATAAGTGTCGTAAAACCCGTAGTATCAAATGTGGTAATAGGGCGCACACCACTTTTACTTTGTAGTATTGCGTTCCACGTTTCTTTAGTGTTTAAACCCAGTGGGGTCACCATTCCCAGTCCTGTCACTACCACACGTCGCATGATTGACCCCTCTACTCAAAGTTACTTGTCTTCACCAAGATGTGCTTTGATGTGATCTATTGCTTGCTGAACTGTGCCAATCTTTTCAGCTTCAGTATCCGGAATTTCGATATTAAACTCCTCTTCTAAAGCCATAACCAGCTCTACGGTATCTAATGAATCAGCTCCTAGATCTTCTACAAAAGAAGCATTTGCTTTCACATCCGTAACACCGAGTTGATCGCCTACAATCTTTATAACACGTTCTTGTACAGTCGCCATAATTAACCTTCCTTCAATATGATCTAAAATAAGTTTTCACTAACGCACCTGGCGCATAGTTTATTCAAAACCTTAAAACTTGCAAGCATCATTAATAGACAATTAGTGTCTCAAGCTTGGAAAGCTTTAATCCATATACATACCGCCGTTGATGTGGATCGTTTCACCCGTAATGTAGGCAGCAGCATGTGAAGCAAGAAAGCCGACAGTATAAGCGATTTCTTCTGGTTTTCCTAAACGCTGCAATGGGATTTTTTCCAGGATTAATTGTTGCTGCGCTTCTGAAAACTGGCGTGTCATGTCGGTATCAATAAAGCCTGGGGCTACCACATTAACGGTAATGCTACGGCTGCCTAACTCTTGCGCTAATGATTTGCTAAACCCTACTAAACCGGCTTTAGCAGCGACATAATTGCATTGCCCAGGATTACCTGAAGCCCCTACCACAGAACCAAGGCTAATTATACGCCCCCAGCGGGCTTTTAGCATGCCTTTTAAACACGCTTTAGTAATGCGATAAACACCATTCAAATTGGTGTCCATCACTGCATTCCACTCTTCGTCCTTCATTCGTAATAGCAGATTATCGCAAGTGACACCAGCATTGTTAACTAAAATAGTAGGTACTTCATAATTGCCGTGCAGAGTTGCTATTAATTGTTCAGCAGCTCCGACTTTAGCCACATCGAACACTAAACCTTCACCTGGGCAACCTTGTTGCTGAAGAAGATGGGTGATTTTATCTGCTCCCGCTTGGGTGGTGGCGGTACCAATAACGGTTGCCCCTTGGGTACCCAGTTGTATTGCAATGGCATGACCAATTCCCCTACTTGCGCCCGTTACCAGTGCGACTTTACCTTTTAAAGATAACATAATGAATTACCTATTTTATCAAAATCATCCGATTGTCGCCTTGATGCAGCCTAGTGGAATCAAGGAAACTTTATTTTAACATCAAAAACTCTGGATTCCGCTTACGCTTCATCCAGCCTACTTGTTTTGTTCTAAAACTTGCAATAATTGTTCAGGGGTGTGCATAGGCACGGTGGGTAAATTATCACTGATACGTTTGCTGAGTCCAGATAAAACTTTACCAGGCCCACACTCCACTGCTTGTTGCATCCCTTCTGCTACCATTAATAAAATGGTTTCTACCCAACGAACAGGTGAATAGAGCTGCGCTACTAATGCCGCTCGAATATCATCAGGATGGGAATGAAAATTAACATCTTTATTATGAATTACCGGTATTTTAGGCGTTCGTAACCGAATATGTTCTAAACGTATTGCGAGTCGTTCTGCTGCCGGTTTCATGAGTGCGCAATGAGAAGGCACACTGATTGGCAATAGCTTAGCCATTTTAGCCCCTTGTTCACTTGCTTTGGCAACGGCACGTTTAACGGCTGCAAAATGTCCAGCAATGACGACTTGGCCTATTGCATTAAAATTAGCAGGTGCTAATACTTCATGATCTGCATTTTCAGCACATATTTTTTGCACTTGTTTATCATCCAGACCGACGATCGCTGCCATTACGCCGATACCACCAGGGGCTGCTTCTTGCATAAACTTACCGCGTTCAGCTACTAATTGGATGGCATCGGCAAAATCCAACGCTTCTGCACAAACCAAAGCGGTGTATTCTCCCAAGCTATGACCTGCTAGCAATTTTGGTTGAAGACCTTGTTGATTTTGCCATATTCGCCATAACGCTATGCTGCCAGCTAACAATGCTGGCTGGGTTTTTTCAGTACGATTCAATTCTGTATCAGGTCCGGTTTGGGTTAACTGCCACAAATCATACCCCAGCACGGCTGTTGCTTCAGCAAAAGTCGCTGTAATTGCTGGAAACTGCTGCGCTAATTCACTTAGCATGCCTAGAGATTGTGAGCCTTGCCCCGGAAATACAAATGCGAGTTTTTTAGTCATTGTTATTATTCACCCATTAAAATAATTTTTCAAAGTATATCATTCTACCCCTGGCACTATCTTTTGTTTGCAATTGCTGTTCGCACCCCCCCATATTCTTTGGGATCCATCTTAATTTTATTAAAATTACGATAAGAATCATCCAAGTGCAATTCTAATTCTGATCCTGCTATAAGTTTTTGAAATTTCTCAGATTCATTTTCTTGAGGCGATACTGAATTTCTTAGGCCATGTAAAAATAACTCTAATTTTTCAGCTCGGACACTCTGCGCAAACTTTCTTGGAGGCATTTTTTCAATTTTCTTCATAATTGTTTCTAAGAAAGTTATTATTTTTTCTGCTTTTTTATCATCATCATACTTGTGTAAAGTAAATCTCATCATAACCGAATCAATTAGTTTTAAAGATATCATACTGTTAAACCCTGGCGAACCAGGATAAGTGAGTATTTTCATAACTTCTTGCAGCGCCGCAGGGCAAGCTTCATTAATTAATTCGATACCAATGGCGTAAGTTAATGCGGAAAGTGCAACTACTGCTACACCTAATAGGAGTGTGGTTTTGCGATAGTACTTCAGACAATAAGGCAAGTCTGTATCAACCTGTCTAAAAATACAGCGCTTAAATAATGTACTTATCGCTGTATAACCCAACTTCGCACTCACATAATATAAAGGTAACATACTCATAATCAAGGCTATCCAAATGGCTGTTTCTTTTGCGCTGACTTCCGGCCAAAATTCATCGGCTTTTTCCTGCCAAAATAAGCGCAAAGCACATTGGTAACCTGCCCAACTGCCAATTAATATACTTATAAAAGGTGCCTGCACAGTCATTTCTGGAATTTTCTGCGCAATTTTTTTTACCGATTGCCCAGTGAAAAAAGTAGAAACTTTCTGAAAAAATGCAAAGGGTTTATTAATATTCTCGCTTAGATTTACATTACTGCGTAGATTTACTAGGTGATCTTGAAATGTTGTTCTTGCTGTATTTTTTGTTGAAAAATCATTTTTACTATTGGGTATTCTTATCGATGCCGCATTATCACGGAATTTTTCACATTGATCGGCCAACATACCTAGATAAATTGATTTTAACATTAAAGTATGTTGCCATCTTACTTGATCGCTGCTAAACACCCTTTTAACTCCAAGAAAAATACGCGATCCAGTATCTTGTAAGAATGTTAAAGCAGAATAATAAGCAAAAGGAATGGTACAAATTATCGTACCAATTTTATTAAGCCAACCCCAAAGGGCACTGGTATTTTTTTCGAGAAAAGCAGCAGCGATGATTGGCGAGGAAGGAAATACGCATAAGATAACCGCCGCGCCAGCTCTGAAAGCTTTTTTTGTAACAGATTCTTTACTGGTAAAAATCTTTGCTAGGCCATCCCATGTTGACATCATACTAAAAGTAGTTTGACCAATATTGACTGCAACATTACTAATTGGAACCATAAGAATAACAGTCGGGCGCAATGACAAAGGCAACCATGCTGGTAATTGTTTCACGAATTCTGTTTTGGCATACTGAGAAGCATATGTCCAATTAAAAGGGATAGTGCTAGCAGCCACCAAAATCACCACCAGGCCTCCCCCAATTTTGTAACCTGGGGAATGAGGTTTATCGGGCTTTGAAAATTCTTCGATAGTTTGCAGAATAATTTCTTTTACAGGCGAACCAGAGGAATCAGAACGCTTAGGTAGCAAGCGCTGAGTTTCCGGTTTATTACTCTCTTCTTCAATATCTCCTCTTATTACAATGCTTGTGCCACTATCTTTCGGCATTTTTCTTTTCCTTTTTCTATTAGTAGCAGTTTTTATCCCCTTTTTTACAACTCAATTCAGATCATTTGAAAGATCAGGAGAACGCAAAGTCGTTTACAAATTTGCTCCAATTGTTACTCCCATAGATGATTTATCCTCTGGTCGCCGTAGAGTTGTATCCAATACTTGCTCTTGTTTTTTAGCGGCAAAAAGCGTTGAATGATTATCTGAAGCTCGGTTATTAGTGTTTGTAGTGTTTGGGTTCAACTCCACATTAGGTGGTTGAGAATTAAGGTCAGCACCATCAGGATTATTATCAGGAGAAGCAGGAGCAGGACCAGGCGAGTCGTCTTTATAATCACTCATAATTTTCCCAGCAATTGTCTCCTGGGCACACTTTTCCCCCGTTAATGTACGTAATAAAATGTCTTGCTCATGGGCTGCTGCCACTAAACGCACTTCAAGATTATCTAATAACCTCTTGGCGGTATCTATTTTGCTTTGTTCCATGGTGAGTTTATAGGTATATACGACTCCCCAAGCCAGTCCGATTGCTAAAGCAACTAGCGTTACCGGCCAAGCCACCAGCATAACGCCTGGTGCACATGCGGCTAATATTGCGGCTATAATGGGAATCTTTGCCGCAGCAGCCCAATAACCAAGCAGGGGAATAGCTGCATAAGGTAGAAGCCTAAATATTAATATCCCTGAACCCATTCTTCCTATAAACATAGCAAAACGTTTTACAAACTTCTTAAAAAGAGTAAATTTTCTTTCTTTTTCGGTGGTAAGTCTGCGAAAATCACGATCCGTACGTAGCATTGTCGGCAGTTTTTGGGGATTTATTAGCAAGCTTAATTTTTGGTTCTGAGCTTCAAGTATTATAAGCTTTTTAAGCTGCTCTTTATTCTCATCGTATTGCTCTGTTAATTTGTCTCTTGCCCCATCAAGCTTTTTACCACCTTTTACGCCATAATAGATTCCTCCTCCTATCATGCCTAGAACAAATGAACCTACACAAGTCAGCCCGCCTATTAGACCATCGTTGAACCAACCTCCAACCATGGATGCAAGTGTCGGCTGACCAACTACGATTAACACAGCAAAAAACAGAGCCCCGAGCACCCATTGCAAAAAAGCCATATTAACACCCTGTTTAAATACTTCCAAAACAGGCATAGCCAATCTAATGGGTTTTTTTCTTATAATCACCTTCTCTCTAGACTCATTTTCCTTAATCTCATTTTCCTTATTCTTATTGCGCCTTCCAATTTGCTCTTGAAGTATAATTCTGCATTCTTGCGCACTATCTACCTCTGAAAAGAAACCAGCACTAAGTCGATCTAAAAAGGATTTATTAGCACGAGGCAGAACCTCATTATCAACAAAGCTGTACTTGTCGATGTTTTCTAATACTTTTTTTTGTGCGCTCTTGTCCTTAATTTCATTGTTTTTTGCAGGAGAAGATTCCGTCGGCAAAAGTCCACAAATTTTTTCCTTATTGGGAAAAGTTGCACGAATTTCAATTGCATTGTTATCTTCAGCTTTATTTCCTTGTAACTTTCCATTCTCCTTTTTATATAATTCCTCAATACGAAATCTTGTAAACTGCCTATGCTTCAAATCATTATTAACAAGCGCTTCTTTATTGCCATTTTTATTTTTCTTCACATCTAATGCCGTCATTTCATCAGCGTTCTTTATCTTGTTTTTTAAAGAAAGTTTTTTTACTATGAAATTTGACAAGTTGGCAACACTTTTTAGAACTACAAAGCCAAATCCGACTGCTAAGGGAATGATCTGCTGGATTAGCGACCAATGACGACTGTCAGCATCATTATTGAAAGCATTAAACATTTCCCATGCCAACCAAAAATTAAAAGAAGCTTCATTAGCTGACTGATAGATTACCGGCGGGGTATCGTAAGCAGCATTTTTAATTGAAAATTCATTCAACTTTCTAAAATAATTTAATCGACTTTGATTAATAGTTAACTGTAGGTCTGGCTGGCCTTCAATATTAAAAAATAGAGTTGCTAATTTACTAAATAACATAAGTTTTTCAAAGCTGTCATTCCCTAGCTTTGTTCTAAGTTCTTTTAAATGTTCTTTAGATAATTTATCGATTTTTTTAACGAGTTGAGGTACTAAGTTTGCCAGTGGGTTAGGGTTAGTATTATTAACATTTTCAATTGTGTAATTTGGGTCAATCTTAGTAAATATATTTTTTATTGTAGCCACAGCGTTAGCATCAGCATTATTACTATTCCATAGTTTGTTAATTACCCCCTCTAAAGTGAGATTTCCATATTCTTCTCCTGGAGTTAAAAAATTTTTCAAATTTTCTGCAAAAACATACTTAATATCCCACTTTTTTCTTTTGAAAATACCTGTGCTTCGCCGTACCAATTCAACATCAAACAAGTAATTAAGCTCATGCTTACGTAAGTCATTAGTAAAATGTGTTTTTAATTCATTATTACCTTCAGGTGTTATACCAATAACTTTGTTATGGCTATCTTTTATCAAATATTGAGGATTTACGTTTTCTAGAACTTCCTCAAGACGAGTAACTGAGCTTTTGTTGATTATCTTAAAAAGTGATGGGAAATTGGCAATAAGTGCCAAAAGCATTGTCAAATGAGAAAATCCGAAATGTCCATGACCAAACCCTTCACTAAATAGTTTTTTTCCAAAAACTTGTACATCTCTAAAAGGTGTCCAGAGCATTTCATCAAGAGCACCTCCATATTGGCTAATTACGGCAAGCGCAATGAGAATCTTTCGCTCTTTTGATTTTTGCTCACCAGTGGAAGGGGATAAAAGTTGTGTTTGGTCGCGAGGAATAACGTCCTTTAGGGGGTCCTCTTGGGGGAATGGAGTTGCAGAAAGTTTTTCATTAGCCATGCTAATACTCCTTATTTATTTTTATAGGCCACTGCTTGTTAAACAATGGTTTTTGGCACTCTTGCCTGGCTAATTAAAGATAGAATCAGCTACCTATACAAGCCAGAAGATTTTACAAGAGATTTAAAAGCCAATTTTCTCCCCTCCTTCAATAAAATTGTCTTTCCGGCACTCTCTTTACAAGCTGCTCCGGCTAACAACATTAAGCTATAAATACACTCTTCCACTTTATTTCTTCACTGTCAATACATTGATAATAATTTAATTATCTCTAGCGACGAAAAAGAAGCAATTGCATAAAAATTATGCAATTAATAAAAATAAGTAATGGGAAGAATGCTGATATTTCTGCTAGAAAATGAACTCTGTCAGCTTTTTAATAAACAACTAAAGCCGATCCCCAGGCTAAGCCAGCACCAAAAACTTCAAGCAGGAGGGTTTCACCCCGTTTGATCCGGCCACTGCGTACCCCATAATCCAATGCCAGCGGCACGGAAGCAGAAGAGGTATTACCTTGATCTTGTACTGTAAGAATCACACGTTCCATCGGTAAACCCAATTTTTTGGCAGCGGCTTTGATAATGCGTAAATTTGCCTGGTGAGGTACTAACCAATCAATTTGCGATTTATCAATATTCGATTTGTTTAAAGTTTCATCTACGATGTCATTAAGTTTATTAACGGCAATTTTAAATACTTCACTGCCTTGCATCTTGACGTAAGGCGGTTCTTTTAAATCGCCCATATGATTGGGAACATAAAGCAAATCCTTATAACGTCCATCGGCATGAATGTGGGTCGCTAAAATGCCTGGTTCGTTATCTGCTTTTAAAACCATTGCGCCCGCACCATCAGAAAACAAAATACAAGTGCTACGATCAGTCCAATCCACAATCCGCGACATCGCCTCACTGCCAACTACCAATGCAGTTTTAATCGTACCACTACGAATATACTGATCTACAATGCTTAAAGCATACACAAAACCAGCACAGGCTGCGGCCAGATCAAACGCCGGACAAGTACTTGAAATATCTAAACGCTGTTGCAATATACACGCTGTACTTGGAAGTATTCGGTCGGGAGTGGTTGTGGCTAGTATAATAAGTTCAACTTCATTGGGACTCACTTCTGCCATCTCTAACGCTTTACGGGCAGCTTGTTCCGCCATGCTGGAAGTTGTTTCATGGTCGGCCATGATATGGCGTTTACTAATGCCAGTACGTTCCAGTATCCACTGATCGGTGGTTTCTATCATTCGCTCAAGATCAGCATTGCTCAGAATTTTTTCTGGAAGATAACTGCCGGTGCCAGCAATGCGGGTGTATTTCATGGCAATTCGCCTTCTTCTAAAACTAATCCGATTTCAGCCCGGATTTTTTCGGGAACATTTTTTTCAACTTCTTTCACCGCTTGGGTAATGGCATTAGCATAAGCACGTGCATCAGCACCACCATGACTTTTAATCACAATGCCTTGCAAACCAAGCAAGCTAGCGCCATTGCGACGTCCTGGGTCTAAATTTTTACGAATTTCCACAAAAGAACGGCTCACAATCACTCCTGCCAGACGCGTGAGCCAATTGCGCGTGAATGCCTCACGCACTGAGTTTATCAATAAACGCGTAATACCTTCTGACGTTTTTAAAGCAATATTTCCCACAAAACCATCGCAAACAACCACATCAGCCACACCGGCAAAAATAGCATCGCCTTCGATATAACCAATATAATTGATATTTGGGTTTTCGGAAAATAATTGTGCAGCAAGCTTAACTTGATCGTTACCCTTAATTTCTTCTTCACCAATATTCAGTAAAGCCACTCGTGGTCGCTCGATATTTTCTACTGCTCTGACTGCAACAGAACCCATCACCCCAAATTGGTATAAATGATCGGCACAAGAATCAACATTAGCGCCTAAATCTAACACGCAAACTTCTTTGCCTGGTGTTTTGGTAGGTAATGAAGCCATGATGGCAGGGCGATCTACACCCGGCAGCATTTTCAGCACAAAGCGCGCAGTTGCCATCAAAGCACCCGTATTCCCTGCGCTAACACATGCCGCAGCGTTGCCTGCTTTGACTAAATCAATGGCAACGCGCATGGAAGAATCTTTTTTATTACGTAAGGCGTGTGATGGCAACTCATCCATTCCCACTTCTTGGGTGGCATGGATAATTTGCAGGTGCTCACTTTCTCTGGCATGGTGTTTTGCTAATATTTCTTGCATAACATCACGATTGCCAACCAACAATAGTATAAGTTCAGGGTGTTCTTGCAACGCCGCTAATGCCGCTGGCACAGTAACAGGCGGACCGTGATCGCCTCCCATTGCATCAATGGCAAGGGTAATGTTAGCCACTGCGTTTACTCTTCTCTTTCCGCATCAGTATCGGCAGGCATTATAACCTGACGGCCACGATAGTACCCATCGGGTGTTATGTGATGGCGAAGGTGAGTTGCACCGCTGGTTGGATCGACTGACAATGCTTTTGCTGTCAGTTTGTCGTGTGAACGGCGCATGCCTCGCTTAGAACGAGTAACACGACTTTTTTGGACTGCCATGATGAATTTCTCCGCATATCAATAAATTTTTAACTGTCCCGCTGGCTCTTGCTGGCTTGCTTTTGCCGACATGCTGTGAATACTTCCTTGTACGCTCGACGATTTAATCCCTGAAATCGACAATCTGCAAAAGCAATCCAGCAAAAGGCATCAGTTAAATACGTTACTTAAGCCTTGAGGGGTAATTCCATTCTAGCTTTACTGGACATTTCCCTGTGGCATGTTTAGCCACAATAGGCAAACTCAATAATATCTCTTCCTCAATAATCTCTGTTAACCGCATGGGTTCAGCTGTTACCAGCAGCGGGTCATAATTTTCCGGCATTTCCGCTATTTCTGATTCACTTGCTACAGGCCAGACTCTAACTGCAACATCTACAGGATACGCTACGGGTTGTAAACAACGCTGACAAGTCAATGCCAACGTAGTCTGTATCTTGCCACAGATACTACGTATACCTTGCTCATCCTTGGCGAAATTAAGAAAGATGTAGATTTCACCCACGGTATTTACAATAACTTCGAGCAACCGCGGCATTTCTTGGAACGACAACGATCCTTGTAATACTGCCCCCCTGTCTGCCAAACGAATCGGCTCAATCTCTTTCGGTAACTGCCCTTTTGCCATAGGCGCAAATACTAGCTTGCTGAACTCATCGTGTCAAATGAGAGTCGAGTAACCGTCCCACGGTACCCCGCGAAGCCATTCATCCTTCGAGACAGCCGCATCCCGTTCGTCCTGAGGAGCAGCACAAAGTGCTGCGTCTCGAAGGAC
>JBAUEV010000058.1:0-5193 GCA_049678805.1 Gammaproteobacteria bacterium | reverse complement strand
CAGGATGCAGTTTTGTCTGAAAACGACACCCACACGGCATTCTAAAAATAAGAAATCTGTAACAATGCCGACGTATTCACAGCGTGTCGGCAAACTTAAACGCAGCAACAGGCAGAGAGTTAAATTCCTGCATAATTTTTAATTAAAATAGGGAAAATCTCCATGCATTCTTACCATTGGCAAGGCATCAATGCGCAGGGCAAACGCATAACCGGTATTAATAAAGTTGTTAATAAACCGCAATTATTAGCTGAACTGCATGCTCAACATATTACCCCCTTAACTATTCGTCGGGAAAAAACTTCTGTCTTCTGGAGTTCACATCGAATTAAAACAGCACATATCAGCGATTTCACCCAACAATTAGCTGCTCTGCATAGCACCGGTATCGCCTTAGTTTCTGCCTTGCAAATCATTGGCGAGCACCACGATCATCCATCCATGTGCTCGCTGGTAGCAGCTATTCGTCGCGACATAGAAGCGGGCAATTCATTCAGCGAAGCATTGCGTAAATATCCAAATTATTTTGACGCATTTTATTGCGATTTAATTCATGCGGGCGAACAATCTGGGACTTTAGCCAATATGTTGCAACAAATAGTTATTCATCAAGAAAAAATGGCAGCATTACGCCAGAAAATTACTAAAGCTTTGATTTATCCCACCACCGTGGTGATTATTGCCTGTTTAGTAACAGGGGTTTTGTTAGGCATCATTGTTCCTCGATTTGCTGCTTTGTTTGCTAACTTTGGTGCGGAATTACCTTATTACACGCGCTTAGTGATTACATTAGCAAATGCCGTAAAATCCTATGGTTTATTGGTAATCTTTATGCTGGGCGCTGGTTGTTTACTTTACCGTTTAGCTCGCCAACGTTCACCAGCATTTGCTACGCAATCCGATCGCTTAACATTACAATTACCTCTACTAAAAAATTTGCTCCAAAAAACTATTTGGGCGCGCTTTGCACGTACTTTAGCTACCACTTATCAGGCAGGTATGCCTATTACGGATGCCTTGCCGCTTATCGCCAATATCGTTGGCAATCGCATTTATCAAAACGCGGTGCAACATATGCGAGAACAAGTGCTTGCTGGCACCGCATTGAATCTTGCCGCACATAATACTCGCGTATTTTCCCCACGTATGGTGCAAATTTTAGCTATTGGTGAAGAATCAGGTTCATTAGCACCCTTATTAGAAAAAATGGCTAGTCTGTTCGAGCAAGAGGTTGATATTGCTGTCGAAAACCTGAGTAAATTGCTAGAACCTGCTATTATGTTGCTCTTGGGCATTGTTATTGGTGGATTAATTGCTGCGATGTATCTGCCAATCTTTAGAATTGGAGCTGTGATTTGAAATGCTAATGGAAAGCTTGGTATTTCTACAAACTTATCCACTGATTGCCTATCTGATATTGGGTGTGGTTGGTTTATTGGTAGGCAGTTTCTTGAACGTGGTGATTTACCGCTTACCCATCATGCTTTATCGCAACTGGCAGCAACAATGTCAAACTTTACCAACACAAACATCTACCTCTAAACCGGAGGTATTAAATTTAGCCTGGCCTCTTTCTCACTGTCCACAATGCAAAAAGCTGATACGTCCTTGGCATAACATTCCTATCATTAGTTATTTAATTCTTAAAGGCCGCTGTCATGGTTGCGGCTATAAAATCACCTGGCGTTATCCCCTTGTTGAATTTTTAAGTTGTTTAATGGCATTGATTGTTTTTTATCGTTTTGGTTTCAGTTGGCAAACCTTAGCGGGGCTAGTCTTTACCTGGGGGTTATTAGCATTGATTTTTATTGATCTGGAACACCAACTCCTTCCCGACCCCCTTACGCTAAGCTTATTATGGTTAGGTTTAATTCTGAGTTTGGCTAATGTTTTTACTACACCTTCTGAAGCCATTCTTGGAGCAGTGATTGGTTATATTAGTTTCTGGCTGATTGGTTGGGCATTTCAGAAAATTCGTGGCATTGAAGGCATTGGTCATGGCGATTTTAAATTATTTGCGATGCTTGGCGCTTGGCTAGGCTGGCAGGTATTACCTTTTATTGCTTTGGTAGCCTCTTTTGCAGGTGCAAGCATAGGATTGGGGTTGCTGTTTTCGGGGAAAATTGATCGCAAAACGCCGATCCCTTTTGGCCCCTATTTAGCCCTCGCCGGGTGGTTAGCATTTATGCTTGCCCCGAGCATAAAGCATTATTTATATTTCATTAGCACAACTTGAGAGTTTGAAAAATACAAAAAAGAGGTGAAAGATGGCCATACATAAACATAATAAGCGAAAACCTGCTTCTAAAACCCATGACGCCATGGTGGCTGAATGGATGACTGATTCTGCTTTTAAAACAGAATATGACGCTTTAGAAAAAAAATACCAACTACTGCATAATGCCGCAGCAAGCAAGAAAACTCGCCTAATCCAAATTTTCATAAATAAGTAATATGCCCAATAAATCTTTACTCAAAATTGGTCTCACAGGTGGTTTAGCCAGCGGTAAAACGACTGTTGCTAATTATTTTTCTGAATTAGGCATTACCATTATTGATACCGATCAAATTGCCCGGGAAGTTGTACAACCTGACACTGCAGCTTATCAACAGATCGTAAAACGATTCGGGAATAAAATCGTCAAAAGCGATGGCTCACTGGATCGTAGCCAATTGAGAACTATTATTTTTAATAAATCCAAAGAGCGCCACTGGCTAGAAAATTTACTGCATCCGCTTATCCGCGAAGAAGCACAGCGTCGCTTGCCCTTGGTAACATCACCTTATTGCATTTTAGTCATTCCATTGTTGGTTGAAACCAGCCCAAACCCATTGGTTGACCGTATCTTAGTGGTAGATACACCTGAATATTTGCAAATTGCCCGCGCCCAACAGCGAGACCATATGAATATTGAACAAATCTTATTAATCTTACGCGCACAAGCAAATCGCCAACAACGATTAGCAATGGCTGATGATATCATTTACAATGACAATGATTTAAAAAGGGTAAAACAACAAGTCGCTGAGTTACACTTGTGTTACTCGCAACTCAGTTCATCGAGGTCAAGTTCGTAATTACCTTTTTGGCGACGCTGCTGTTTGGCAGGGAGGTATCTTGGTGATATTTCTTAGCCCGTTTAATTTATCAAATTATGACTACCAATCATAAAAACTACTTAATCTTAGCTGGCCTCATTTTTTTCTGGGCGCTTAGCTGGCCTATTATAAAAATAGGGTTACAAGACATTTCACCCCTTTGGCTTTCAGTTGCTCGCTTACTGCTCGGATCAGCAGTTATGTTTGTTTTTGCTGTTATTCAAAAACAGTTTATTCTCCCTAACCGTAAAGACTTGCCGCTTATTTTTTCGATTGGGATTCTGCAAATGGCCGCTTTTGTTTGCTTAATGAACTACGGCCTTAAGTTTGTAGAAGCAGGCCGTTCAGCTATCTTGGCTTATTCAACCTCTATTTGGGTAATCCCAATCGCGATTACTTTCTTCGGTGAAAAAATTATCCCGTTGAATATATTGGGGTTTTTACTTGGCCTAGGCGGCATCCTGGTATTATTCCACCCCTCTACGCTCAACTGGTCAGACCATCAGTTACTAATAGGCAACTGTGCATTATTGCTAGCTGCTATCTGCTGGGCAATCGCCATGCTGCACACTCGCTATGGCCAATGGCATAGCTCAGCCATAGCCCTAATGCCTTGGCAATTATTGCTTGGCAGCCTATGTGCTTTACCCTTAGCAATTATCTTTGAACCTGTTAGTGCAATTCACTGGACGCCTCGATTAGTGTGGATTATTATCTATACGGTATTGTTTAGCACAGCTTATGGTTTTTGGGGCGTCATTACTATTAGCAAAACTTTATCTGTGACAATTACCTCATTAAGCTTATTGTTAGTGCCGGTGTTTGGATTAATATTTTCGGCTCTCATGGTCGGAGAGTCTATAACCGCAGGAATTTTGATTGCCATGATGTTAATTATTAGCGGTCTTGCGTGCGTAGCATTAGCCAGTCGCTCTCGCACCTCATCCTAATCGGTTCATCTTGCAATAGATTTTTTTGTACAGGCTTATCTTAAACCTTGTTAACAGATGGCGTTATTACGTGGCTAATAAAATATTTACTTATGAGCAACCCTTAAATGAGCTTATCCGAGTCTGCTTACGGCTTGAGCATCTATTTCAGCAATTAAAACACCATTTAGAAGATGAATCGCCTTCCGGCAGTCGCATTGCTTTAGCCACATTGCTTGATATTACTAATGTTACTGACCGTCCTGACCTACGCAGCAAATTCAGTCGTGTGCTTAGTCATTATGCCAATGCTTTAGCTCCGCTCGAACAGGCAGCAAAAGTAGATAACTATCGTTTACGTGAAGTGCTCGTTAAACTTGATCGTCTTATTGATATGCTTTACTCCAGTCAGGGACGTTTTGCACAAAATTTACGCGAAAACGAGTTTTTAAACAGTATTCGCTTGCATTTAGCCAAACCGGGTGGCATTTGCGATTTTAATTTCCCTGCATATCACTTATGGCTACAGCAACCTGCTAATGACCGCAAACAAACTATTTCCAGTTGGTTTAAAGAATTCGAACAATTGTACACGATTGTCGCTCTGATCTTACAACTGACCCGCGATAGCACTGAACCTTTACCCAAGGTAGCTACTAAAGGTTTTTATCAAGAATCATTAGCTCCAAATATCTCCTATCAAATGATTCGTGTTAGTTTACCTATTAACTTAAGTATTTGTTCTGAAATTAGTGTAGGTCCCCGTCGCTTATCCATACATTTTTACGCACCTAATTTTACTGGTGGTCGCGCTATTCAAATTAATGAAGA
Organism: Gammaproteobacteria bacterium; assembly: GCA_049678805.1. Lineage (GTDB taxonomy): Bacteria > Pseudomonadota > Gammaproteobacteria > JBAUEV01. The sequence continues at coordinate 334 of JBAUEV010000058.1, read as the reverse complement.
TGTTGAGTTTCAGTTAAGTTGCTGCGTGGCTTAGAAAAGTTGTAACTCATTACGCAATTTTACCTAATAAAAATTACATGGTATTCTTCACCGTTATTTTGGAGAGGTGTCCGAGCGGTCGAAGGAGCACGACTGGAAATCGTGTGTACGGTAACACCGTACCGAGGGTTCGAATCCCTCCCTCTCCGTCATATTTCTCAAAGAAGCGTGGCTTGCGCCTATTCACATTAATTCTATCCGCGCCTCTTTTGTAATAGCTCACTTCCCCCTCCGCCTACATACTGCGCTTTATGCGCGGTATCTAGTTTTTTTCGTCATTGCGAGGAGCGAAGCG
>JBAUEV010000057.1:0-3076 GCA_049678805.1 Gammaproteobacteria bacterium | reverse complement strand
CCCCCACCCTAGCCCTCCCCCTGCAAGGGGGAGGGAACAATTCGGCTCTTTTATCAACGAAATACGTAACCCTTACAGGGATGACAAGCATTCTATTTTCATGGAGATTCCTCGTCGCAAACAACGCTCCTCGAAATGGTAAGCAGAAGTTTTTAACGTTCGACTAAATGATGTAGAATCGGCTCAGTAGGAGACGGAGACCGCCATGACATCAATTACCGAAGCAATGACTATCATAAAACGTGGCGCAGTAGAAATATTGCTCGCAGAAGAACTTGTTGAACGACTCGTTTCGGGTAAACGCCTACGAATCAAAGCAGGCTTTGACCCAACGGCACCGGATTTACATTTAGGCCACACCGTTTTAATTAACAAATTACGCCAGTTTCAAGATTTAGGACATGAAGTATTATTCTTAATCGGTGATTTTACTGGAATGATAGGCGACCCCAGCGGCAAAAACGCTACTCGCCCACCCTTAACCCGTGAGCAAGTTGAAGCCAATGCTAAAACCTATGAACGTCAAATTTTTAAAATTTTAGACCATAAGAAAACACATGTTTTGTTTAATTCTGCTTGGATGCAACCACTCAGTGCAGCAGAGCTGGTTAAACTTGCCGCTACCCACACTGTCGCGCGAATGTTAGAGCGTGATGATTTCAATAAGCGCTATGCCTCACAACAACCCATCGCCATTCATGAATTTCTCTACCCCTTACTACAGGGATATGATTCTGTGATCTTGCGTGCTGATGTTGAATTAGGGGGTGCTGACCAAAAATTTAACCTCCTGATGGGACGCGAATTACAGCGGCATTTTAATCAACCTCCGCAAGTTATTCTGACGATGCCACTCTTAAATGGTTTAGATGGAGTGCAGAAAATGTCCAAATCGCTGAATAATTATATTGGGATAGAAGAATCACCCCAAGAAATGTTTGGCAAATTAATGTCAATTTCTGACGATTTAATGTGGTCATACTTAGAGTTGCTTAGTTTTCGCCCCTTATCAGAGATCGAGCGTTGGCATGCTGAAGTAAAAGAAGGGGCTAATCCACGTGATTATAAAATTAAATTAGCACTTGAAATTGTGGCACGTTTCCACAGTCAGCAGGCTGCCACTCATGCGCATGAAGATTTTCTGGCTCGTTTTTCTCGCCACGAGTTGCCAGAAGATTTACCGATGCTTGAATTACGGACTTCTGAAAAAACCTTATTGATTGGTAATTTACTTAAACAGACGGGTTTGGTTAGTAGCACTTCAGAAGCAGTCAGGTTAATTCGACAAGGTGGCTTAAAAATTGACGGTCAGAAAGTTGAAGATGAACAGTTACAAATCTCTGTAGGCAACAGCCATATTTTTCAGGTTGGCAAACGACGTTTTGCTAAAGTAATCCTGTTACAGGAAAAGTAGCCTCCCCATCGTAGCCTTGATTCCGCTGTGCTACATCAAGGCTACCACAACAATCCTAAACCGACTCACATATAGCCAGAAGTCGCTTAAATTCCTCAGATGTTATCTCGATATTAATCTCCTCATCGGGTTCTTCGGCTTTGGCTAAACCCATAATTAATTTTTGCCGCAAGCTGTTATCAATGCCATTTTCAGGGCTATAAAGTATTTTAGTGGAAACTGCCATTGAATCATAGGAAGTTTTGACTTTGTCCTTAGCGTTTTTAGACATTTATTTTCTCCTATTTAGTTAGTCTAAAAAGCGGCAATCCCTTGCCTTACAACGCACATCCTGCACTCGTGGACTATTCTATTATTTCTAGCCTAACCTCAAAGAGCAAAAACTAAAAATTTTTTGTAAGATTTTTGCCACATATCCAACTGTCGGGAGCGCACAATTCCCTGCGCTCGCAATGACAAAGACGCAGAAACAGCTCTCCAACGGCTTTTGAAAACTTTAATGGGGAAAATGTATATCAAAATATTCTAACAACCGCTGCAAGTTATAGCCTGCCCGTGTGCGATTTTCATGAGAATAAACTTTCAAATAACTTTGCAAAATATAATGATATTGTGGTTGCTGTAAAATGTTGAGAATTTTACCCGCTCTCACCAAATCAGGTGCCAAATTATAATGACAACGCTGAAACAGTATTGCGCCTAATATGGCTGCTTTAGAAGCATTTCGTGCCGCATCACTGTCTTCATAACTTATACTTTCAATACAATCATGCAACGCAATCTCTTTATCCCATTCGCGCCAACGTTGATAGAACTCCATGGTTGTTTCAATTGCCATTTTTAGTTCAGCTTCTTCTACGTTAAATTTTAAATTTTGCCACAACAATAAAAAAAGCATTGCCGGCACACTTGCTTCAACGTTTGCCCATGAACAATTACCAATCAGTTGTGAAGGTATAGGTAACTCTGCCATTTTAGTTAATTTTAATAATCGCGGCACTTCTTCCAAGATAAAATGCGTATTGGATTTTTTATAGATTAACTGCTTAATAAAGGCATTATCAAAATGTCCCAAATTGCCAATTTTATAAATGACCACGCTACCTTCGCGTTTACTGGCAGCACCGCGATCACATTTCACTAACCAATGACCGTATTTGACAAAAGTAATTGCATGCCCTTCATAGGCCACAGGAATTAATAACAACGGTTGATTAAGCAAAGTAGCGATTCGTGTTTCATGCTCTTGAATATCAACTAAGTAATGCTGATAGCGGATTAGTTCCGAAGCGCCCTGAAATGCAGCAATAATATATTCTAAATACCCAAAGTAATCTCGTACTTCGCGAGCCGCGAAATTATTTTTATAGCGCCGCAAAGAGCTTTCAATAATGCCGAGAGTAAATTCAAGAAAGAATCCTTCAAAATCAATTTCAATAAAATGACCTTTGGCATTGACAATATCCACTCGGCCAACGAGTTCATAACGATGCCCGATTAATTTGGAATTGAGGTAATCTTGTGCGAAACGTAAATCAGCACCGAATTGATAGAATAGTTGTTTCACTTCTTGTTGTTCTCGCAACAAAGGCTATAACAAGACGGGTTGGCCTGCGCGTGAATACGCAGTAGGATTGGCGTGATTTTCAAGTAATAATCGGC
>JBAUEV010000056.1:0-1645 GCA_049678805.1 Gammaproteobacteria bacterium | reverse complement strand
TCATATATTTGGCCTTAAAGGTAAATTGCCGGTACAAATCGAAACATTGCAAGAACAAGTGATGCGCGCATATTTGCAATACCAAGCCTATCAAACTGAATTAAAACGTAATATTTATCTTAATAATTTGCACGATAGAAATCATGTGCTTTTTTATAAGATGCTTAAAGATCACATTGTAGAAATGTTGCCAACCATTTATACACCGATTGTTGGAGCAGCAGTTAAAGAGTTTAGTCGTGAATTTCGCTCAGCACGAGGACTTTATATTACTTATCGCGATCAAGAGTTCATCGAGGAAATTCTCGATAATCGTAGTAATCCACAAATTGATGTGATTGTGGTAACCGATGGTGAACGAGTGTTGGGAATTGGCGATCAAGGGATTGGCGGTATGGATATACCCGTCGCAAAATTGATGTTGTATACCTTATGTGCTGGAGTTGATCCTACGCGCACTTTGCCTATTTTGTTAGATGTAGGTACCAATAACCAAACATTACTTGATGACCCACTTTATCTAGGTTTGCGTCATCCACGCATTATTGGAAAAGATTACGACGATTTTATAGGAAAATTTGTAACTGCGGTTAAACGTAAATTTCCCAATGTATTATTGCATTGGGAAGATTTTGGCCGAGAAAATGCGCGAAGGAATTTAGAGCGATATCGAGCTGTCGTTTGTTCATTTAATGATGATATCCAAGGTACTGCAGTAGTAACCTTAGCCGCATTACTGGCCGCTGTTAAAGCGTCACATCGGCGGTTAGGTGAACAACGTATTGTAGTATTTGGTGCGGGTTCTGCCGGTATTGGCATTGTTGAGCATATTTGCGCGGCGATGGTACGTGAAGGTTTATCTGAAGTGGAAGCGCATAAACGTTTCTGGTTAGTAGATAAGCCAGGATTATTATTGGAAGGTGCGGGATTAACCCCGGAACAAACACCGTACTTACGATCTTTAGCAGACATTCAGGCTTGGCAAATTGCGGATAGTTCTCATATTAACCTATTAGATGTAGTGCGACATGTGCAGCCTACTGTGTTAATTGGGTGTTCTTCTATGCCACAAGCGTTTGACCAAGCAGTAGTCCAGACAATGGCGACACATGTGGAAAGACCAATTATTTTTCCTTTATCGAATCCTACTGAAAAATCAGAGGCGCATCCCCAAGATTTGTTTAATTGGACAAATGGTAAAGCATTTATTGCTACTGGCAGTCCCTTTTCAACTGTAAATTATGAAGAGCATGCAGTTGCTATTGCTCAATGCAATAATGCTTTGGTTTTTCCGGGTATTGGGCTTGGAACAATAGCGGTTAATGCCCAACGAATTAGCGATGGCATGTTATGGGCGGCTTGTGAATGTTTAAGCGAACATGCGCCGATTCTTTCTGATCCTCAGGCGCCACTTTTACCGTCAATTAATATTGCCCCACAGGTGGCACGCGAGATCGCAATGGCAGTAGCTACGCAAGCTTGTCGGGAAAAACTAACGAAAATTGCTGAATCTGCGGTGGAAGAGGAAGTGAAGAAGCATATTTGGGAACCTCATTATTTACCTTATCGATTGAAAAAGTAACAGCTCACATTAAAGTTCGTCATCCCGCGATCAAGTCGGCGTTGTTGCATATTTCTTATTTTT
>JBAUEV010000055.1:0-15395 GCA_049678805.1 Gammaproteobacteria bacterium | reverse complement strand
ATGAAAAAACTTCATATTTAAAAAGGACTAAGCAAAGAAATGGAAATGCAATTTAGTAACTGGGCATTTAAAAAAATCAGAAAATGGCTGCTTAAAGAATATCCACCTACACGGTCTTATCTATGTGATTTCGATCGCATTAGTTATGAAATTCGCCCTGGCGACGTGCTATTAATTGAAGGACGTTATCGTATCAGCGGCATCATTAAGCAAGTCACTCAAAGCCCATGGTCGCATGCTGCACTTTATATTGGACGCTTACATGATATTGAAGACCCTAGGCTACGCGATATTGTTGCCAAAAACTGCAAATGCTCACCTTCTAATCAACTGCTAGTCGAAAGTTTCTTAGGGGAGGGGACTGTTATCAGCCCTTTAACTAAATATCGGAACGATCATATCCGCATCTGTCGCCCCCAAGGACTTTCACATTCGGACGCACAAAAAGTAATTGCGTTTGTTGTTGATAGATTAGGAATGAAATACAGCTTGAGGCAAGTATTGGACCTGGGACGTTTTCTATTACCTTGGCGCATTATACCTGGACGTTGGCATTCAACTCTTTTTGAGCGTAATGCGGGCAAACCAACAGAAGAAATTTGCTCTTCTATGATTGCTGAGGCTTTTGATTCAATTCATTTTCCAATTTTACCTTTAGTTCGTCGAGATGAACAAAAGAATTTAGAATTAATTACACGCAACCCTCGGCTGTTCACACCCAGTGATTTTGACTATTCGCCGTATTTTGCAATTATTAAGTATCCAATTTTTCCAGTGGGTGAAATAAGTTACCGCGATTTACCCTGGAAAGAAGGAGTGGTGAGTGATGATGTAACGATTTCCATTTTGCCAGAATCTTCTGAGTCAAAAGAATCACAAACAATTAATTCTCCAACACAAGACCCAACTAAACCATAAAAAACTTGTCATTAGACTTCTTTCCAAACCTTGAGAAACGAGACAAGCTCGAAAAAGTCCATTCTAACGTTTGCGCGCTAAAGTTAAACCATCACCGATGGGCACTATGCTCATAGAAACACGTTTATCATGAAGAATTTTACGGTTTAAAGTACGAATGATTTCAGTCGTTTCATCACTCATTTTAACATCGGCAACATTACCATTCTGAAAAACATTATCAATAGCTATCAAACCGCCAGGACGTAACAACTGCAAACATTTTTCATAATAAGCATCGTAACTTTTTTTATCCGCATCAATGAAAGCAAAATCAAAAGAAGCAACTTCTTTTTTATCAGCAAGAAGTTTTTCTAAAGTCTGCAATGCAGGCGCAATATGCAAATGAATTTTATGGTGCATGTTAGCTTTTTTCCAAAAAGCTTTAGCAATATTAGTCCACTCTTCGCTAACATCACATGCCACAATATAGCCATTCTCGGGCAAAGCATAAGCGACTGACAACGCACTATAACCAGTATAAACACCTAACTCCAATGTTTTTTTGGCACCCAGCAACTCCACCAGCAAACGCATAAATTGGCCTTGTTCTGGCGCAATTTGCATATACGAATTGCTTAAGTTAGCTGTTTCTTGCCGTAACTCAGCTAATACTTCAGGTTCACGCAATGAGTTAGCTAACCAATATTGATAAAGTGTGTCGGTAAGAGGAATGGTTTTGGTAGACATTTTAGATTCCGGAAGTGTAGGGTGGGTGGGCGGCCATCATACGAGTCAAGCTAGGTGACTTGAAAAACCCGTCTTTGCGAGGGAGCGTAGCGACCGAAGCAATCCAGATGCATAGTTTAAAAACCTGGATTGCTTCCCCCTTCGCTAGCGCTCGGGGTCGCAATGACGGAAGTTTGGCTAACCTTTTGGTCGCACCGTAATTTCCACTCGACGGTTTTTAGCTCGCCCTGCCGCTGTATGATTGCTAGCAACAGGATTACGTTTGCCAAAGCCTTGAGTAAAAACTCGATTCGGTGAAATGCCATGACTAACTAAATAACTGCCGACGCTTGCTGCACGCTGTTCAGAAAGCTGTTGATTATAAGCATCCCCCCCTGTGTCATCCGTATAACCGGAAATCACAATATTAGTATTGCTATATTTCTTAAACACTTTGGCCACCGAATTTAAAGCAGGATAAAAGCCAGAATTAATATCAGCGCTATTGGTGCGGAACGTAACATCAGAAGCCATTACAAGCTGAAGAGCATTACCTTGGCGATTTACTTGGACTCCAGTGCCCACTAATTGCTGACGTAATTCGGCGTCTTGACGGTCCATGATGTTACCAATAACAGCCCCGCTAGCGCCACCAAGAGCAGCTCCAATTAAAGCTCCTTTTTGACCACCTGCTAAAGCACCAACAAGCGCACCACCCGCTACACCAACACCAGTGCCTATAGCAGTGCTGCTAATTTGCTGCTCACCCGTATAAGGATTTACCGTAGTACAACCTGTCAGTGATCCAAATAAAGGAATACCTGAAACTAACACGAGTACTGGGAACAAACGACGTAATTTCATATCTTTTACCCCTAAAAAAAACTCTACAAAAATGTGGAGAATTGAATGTAAACGTAATTGTGCCCTTATTATTCAAAGAGTGCAACTAGGTACGGGAAAATAAGGACTAAACAGATTCAAGATCAACAAGCTGATGCTCTATCGCTTTCAGAGTAAGTTGTACCTTATTTTTCACCCCTAACTTTTTAAGGGATGATGAACAGTAAGTACTAACGGTTTTAGGGCTTAAGTGTAATCTCTCTGAAATTTTCTTATTGCGATATCCTTGTGCAATCATTAACACTATAAGAAGTTCTTTATTCGATAGGCTATCAAATGAGGCAAGTTCTCCGTCCTTCAAGTCACCTTCAGTCAAGCGTGCAGCCAATCTTTTATTAATATAGCGTCCACCATTGTTGACTGTATTAATAGCCTCAACTATTTCCATTGCATGAGCCCCTTTAGCAACAAAACCTGATGCGCCAATTTTTAATAGTCGCAAAATAATAGCTTCATGAGTGAATGCGCTCACTATTATTACCTTAGTATTAGGCAAATCTCGTAATAAACGTTGTGTGGCTTCTAAGCCACTGATGCCTGGCATATCAAAGTCCATTAAGACAATGTCGGGACGTACAGCGAGTGCCATTTGTAAAGCTTCCTCCCCGCGACTTGCTTCGGCAACAACTCGAATTTTTTCAGACTTTTGCAAAAAATGCTTGAGCCCACTGCGAACTAATGCATGATCGTCCACTAACATGATGTTAGTAGGAACTCTAATTGTATAACTATCCATATCGCTATTATCTTTTCTTTCCATATGGTAATTCCCCCTTTCATTTCTATTATGATTGTATCATATTTAAAAAATCATTTGGACTTTATTTTTTTGGCGGCGATGAGGTATCTGATGAGGTAATAGATAAAACATCAATAAACAAATCATTTCAAAAATGAGCAACCGGATATGTGTTGCTTCAAATGGATAAGCGATAAATACTTCTTCCATTACTAAAAAAGCAGCCCACAATGCCATGCTTACACCAAAAGCCAAGCTGATTATTTGCCAGACGTAAACATTACGCCAAAAACAGATGAAGGCTGTAAAAAATAATATTGCTGAAATGCCTTGGGTTGATATGTCTAATGCAAACAATATATTTAATAAGCTAGGGGGTGTGTTATAAACATGGAGGACATTTACTAAAGCATGATAATTACCTGAAAGAAAGTGCCATCCTTTAGATAACCATCCCACTACACTCAGAAAATCAAAGAAATTTGTGGTAAATGCAACTGAAAACCATACTGTCCAGAATAACAAACAGCCTAGTTTGATATAAAATAAACCACAACCTTTATTAGTCACTTGATTACTAGCGTTCATCGAATCCCCCTATGCTAATTTTGCTCTTAACTACTTCTTTGCTATATTATCTATTATTACTGTAAAAAAAGCATCAATACGAAAACCCGAGTTGTATAAGTTCTTGATTTTCATCAAAAATAAAATTAAGCTATTTTTACTCATAGGCTGTAAGAGCAGGAATTGAACTAAAATACTTGATTCAGGGAGATTTTTTTATGGTTAAATTTTTTCGCGCTTTCTTAGCCATCAGTGCCTTGTTTACACTGCTTCTATTATCTTTTGCTAGCTCAGCTTTCGCTTGTACCGGTATTCAACTTAAAGCCCAAGATGGTTCTTTCATCAATGGTCGTACGCTGGAGTTTGGTACTAAAATAAATACTAATGTTTTGGTTGTACCACGCAATTACGCATTCACTGGAACATTACCTGATGGTAATCCAGGTTTATCATATCACTCCAAATACGCTGTACTGGGAGCTGATATGGATAACTCACGAACAATAGTGGATGGATTAAATGAAACAGGTTTAGCTGCAGGTACATTTTATTTTCCCGGGTATGCTCAGTATGCACAACTCAACGACAACAATAAAACCCATGGATTATCACCTACAGAATTTATCAACTGGATTCTTACTCAATTTGGCACAATAGATGAAGTGAAACAAGGACTGCAAAACGTGGTTATTGTACCTACCGTTTTCAAACCATGGGGAGCAGCTCCGCCGTTTCATTATGTTGTTTATGACAAAAATGGTAAAAGTATTGTGATTGAACCTATCAATGGTAAGTTAATTGTTCATGATAATCCACTTGGTGTTATTACTAATTCACCTACTTTTGATTGGCAAATGACCAATTTGCAAAATTATATTAATCTTTCGCCATTGAATGCGCCAAAGGTTGATGTAAAAGGCATAGTATTAAAACAATTTGGCCAAGGAAGTGGATTACATGGTTTACCTGGTGATTTTACACCGCCGTCGCGATTTGTACGGGCTGCTGTTTTTAGCAGCACCGCCATACCTTCGGATAATGCTAGAAATACTGTGCTGCAAGTATTTCACATACTTAACCAATTCGATATTCCAGTTGGTGCAGTGCGAGCTATGATAAATGGCAAGATTCAACCTGATTACACCATGATAACGGCTGTGAAAAATCCTCAAAATTTAGGTTATTATTTCAAAACTTATAATAATCAAAATATCAGAGTCGTTTACCTAAAAAGCTTCGATTTAAATGCTAAAGACTTAAAAACAATTAATACCGATGATCCACAAGAGATCAAAGATATATCAAACATGGCAAGATAATAGCTTGCAAAGAGGGTCGTTTTTATCTTTTATTATTCTGATTGAAGGATTCATCACGATTTCTGTTGAAATCCTTGTAATCAGACAACTTATACCGATGGTTGGCAATAACATAGTCGTTACCAGTCTAATCATCGGTATATTTTTACTCGCTCTGGCTTATGGTTATCGCCGTGGCGGTTACTACCAAGTCAATTATGAAGACGCATTAAAAAAGAATTTTACATACGCGACATTTTGGCTAGGAATAGGCCTTTCTTATATATTCATTAGTTATTTCTTTCATTGGTTGCACATCGTATCACATATTCCCTTGTTGGCAGTGTTGACTTTATACCTCTTCATAATTACTGCACCTTTGGTCTATCTATTAGGTCAAACCGTGCCCATCACGATTAGTATGCTTAGACACGAGCAAAGTGCAGGCAGGTTAAGTGGAAAGGTATTACATTTAAGCACTATAGGCTCTTTTTTAGGGGCTGTATTAACCAGTTTACTTTTACTGAATTTCTTAGGTGTTGCTTGGTCAATTTTTTTCAATTGCGCTTTGCTGGTAACAATGACTTTATTATTAATTAATTATCATTATCGTCAAATTGAAATACTGCGTTTAACAGCTTTGATTATAGGCATTATCGTAACTTATACCTTCAACGTAAATTTTGAGAACAGTGTATTTATCAAGACTAATAACTATGCCAATTATCAAGTTGTTTATCCTTTCAAATTAAATGCCCATGATACTGGCAAATTACTTTCAGTCAATAATTCATTCAGTTCATTTATCAACAAAAAAAAGCAAGGTTTTGAATATATTGAACTTATAAAACGAATTTTATTCCAAGATTTAGCATTACATAACAAGACGATTCTTGTGTTAGGCGCAGGGGGTTTTACGTTATCGGCAGCAGGGGAGAATGGAAATCATTTTGTTTACGTTGACATTGATCCTGATCTTTACAAAATTGTACAACAAAATTTTTTATCTCCTATTTTAGGTAGATTTGTTGTAGGGGATGCGCGTAGTTATATCCGAGAAACCAAGCAAAAATATGATGTCATTATTTCTGACAGTTATAGCAATCGCATGGCAATTCCATTTTATTTATTGACTCAGCAACATTTCAAAAACATTCGACAAGCACTTAATCCTGATGGCCTCGCAATTTTTAATATTATTGCTCGTCCAACATTTAATGATGCCTATTCCAAGCGAATAGATAACACTATTCGCTCTATTTTTCCAAGCTGTGTCGTAATTCCATTACATTATGCTTCTCAACCGACCAATATTATTTATGTTTGCCAAAAATCTTCGTATGAGCGAGATAATAATGTCTATACTGATGATCTAAATACAGCACCTTTGGATTTTTTTCAGCAGGAAAAGGGTAGGGTGGGCAACAATTAGGTAACCCTTACAAAAAGATGAGGCAGATAAATTTATCGCATTGAAATAATATATTTAATATTATACAATTTTAATACTTATCTTTATCAAGGATGATAATCATGCAAGCTGAACAGGCTCAGATAAAACTTCCGTTTTTTACATTACTTTTAATGATCTCATTTGCTGCTGCAAATGCTGTTTTATATACACCTGGATTGCCTGCCATTGCAAATTTCTTCTCTGTTTCAATAAACACCGCACAACAGACTGTTACTTGGTTTTTAATAGGTTATACCTTAGGGCAACTTATTTATGGCCCGATTGCAAACCGTTATGGAAGAAAACCAGCGCTTTTTGTAGGTATCAGTTTGCAAATTATAAGCAGTCTTCTTTGTGCATTTTCTGGGCTACTTCATCAATACTTGTTGCTCATCATTAGCATATTTTTATTAGCATTGGGCTCAGGAGTAGGGCTCAAAATGGCTTTTACACTCGTTAATGAGTGTTATGAACCTAAAGTAGCTAGCCAAAAAATAGCTTATCTAATGCTAGCGTTTGCAATCACCCCAGGATTAAGCCTAGCTTTAGGTGGAATTCTCACTACTCACTTTGGTTGGATGAGTTGTTTCTACGCAGGTGCCATTTATGGAGTAATTTTACTGCTTTTGGTAACGCGATTGCCTGAGACGCAAATGAACTTAGATTTTCATGCTCTTAGAATCGATAATTTAATTCGGGGATATAGAAATCAATTTAGAAATATTCAGTTAGTTTCAGGTGGTATTTTAATGGGCGGTTCTACCTCATTTGTTTATGTTTTCGCAGCCGTAGCTCCTTTTGTTGCCATAAGTTTGTTAGGAATGAATAGTCAAGAATATGGTATTGCAAGCTTATTACCGCCTGTTGGGCTGGTCTTTGGTTCAATCTGTTCTGCAAGATCAGCAAAGAAAATCCCTTTACAATCACTTATTCGCACTGGAATTTTGGTTACAAGTGCAGGCGTTGCTTTAATGATTATTGCAGTTTTTATGCAATTACCAGCGTTGTTATCTCTATTTTTACCAATGCTGGTCATTTATTTCGGTTTGGCTTTTATTATCGCTAATGCTTCAGCAATCGCCATGAGTGAAATTGTTGATAAAGCACATGGTTCTGCAGTGATGAATTTTATTAATATGGGAATAGCTACAATAGCCGTATTAACTCTTGGATTTTTTCATACGAATACCATGACACTGCCAATCATTTTCATAGTATTTTGTATTGCAATGATTGTGATATATAAATGGATGCAGAAATAGTCAAATGAAAAAAACGTCTCGAACGCTTAAAGCAATCGTGGCAAATAAAAGGGCATATCGCTTTTTCGGAGAGGAGTTATTTCAGTAAGGATTATCGATATTTGATGGAATCCTTATAAGAAGATGTTTTTTAATTTCTAATATCTGCTCTCGATTTAAGCCTGTCGTTTTAGTTATTTTCTCAATGGGTTCACCGCTATTTAAAAGGTCTAATACAGCCATGGTTTTTTGCATACCTAACTGCATACCCTCATTTAATCCCTCCTGTATGCCCTGTTGTATACCCTCATTTTTCCACACTTGCGCTAATGTCATCGCTTGTTGCTCCAACGGCTTTGGTAAACTCTGATGTAAAAATTCAGTAAATCGTTGTTGGTCTTGTATTTCCGCCACTTCAATGTAATATTTTAACATACTTAAGATATAATTGTCTGCGTGTTCTTTGGCCACCCTTAAGATGGTTCCCGATAAACTTTCCAAATACTTCATGGCTTCACGTGAATGCGCATGTTTAAGCAAAAGTTCCATGAGCTGGCTCCACTGATGCGTGCGCATTTCCTCATCAGAGACTTGGGTAAAATCAATTAACTGAAATTGATGAAACATATACTTTTTAGCCAATGATTGTTCTTCTTCATCAAACAGATCATAAATGCTGATAGGCTGGGAATACGGAATGCTTCCATTATAAACTACAATCGGAATAATCAGCGGCAAGATAGCGTTTTTCGATGCTTCTAGCTTTTCCTTCACGATCTGACAGGTGTATTGCAATATTCGCCACGGAGCTAATCGTTGTTGTGTTGAAAGATGCTCAAATAAAAAATAGATGCAGGCTGTTTCCTTAGCTTTTCCTTTAAGTTCGACTGAATATAACAAATCGGTCACAAAGAGCTTTAACTCTTTATCCACATAACTTTCTTTTTGAAGCACGAGTGTCTCAAGGCTAACTTTTTCCTTGATCTCTGCAGGGAGGTAATGAGTCAAAAAATCTTTGGCTACACGCAAATCACTCATCGCACTGCGAAAAGCATGATCATGCACCTGTATCACTCTGACTTGTTTTTTATCTGTCATAATTATTCATTACTAAAGAAATGCTGCGATAAACACATCTGTTATTATAAAAATATAATTGTACATCGATTTTATAGCAACCAAGCCGTTATATTTATTGGTTGAATCCACGGGGTCGTCAGCGCCTATAAGGCCAATAGTCTTTACTATTGGACATTATGTTGTGGGCTTGGGCCAGTTCTGGCTGCAGTACATAGCGTTTTCGGTATTTTTTATGCGGAGGCCTTAAGTGAAGAGCAAGATTCTAAAGCAATCTTATTGGTTAATATTTGAACAAAAGTTGCACTTATGAGTTGAATTCAGAAAACATTTCTCATTTTATTCATTATTAACATTTATATTTTGGGGGGACGCAATATAAGTTTGTCATTTTTTTCAATTGCTTCAATGTATAGTTTAAAAAGTTTATTTTGTTCATTTTCCAGCATTCTCAGTAGAGAATTGTCAGTTTGCGGTTCTTTAGTAGGCTCAGTAAGGACTACTTTTTTAAAAAACTGACTAGAATTACTACTGCTCAACAGGATTGTATTTGTTACAGGCTTTTGCAATGCAATAAAATCAACTTTTTCCTTAGCTTTCTCAGTAGCATGTTTTTTATTGCTTAAGTTCTGATTGGTGACATTAGGGCTATTATTTTTAAATTTTGCTTCAGTACTGAGTATTATAATTGTGGCAACAGCCGCTTTTTTCAATATCTCTGTTTTCTGCTGCAATGAAAGGCTATATGATTTTGATAAGCCAAAGTTGCTATTGAGCCAATAATTTCCAGTAAAACGATTTCCAGTAAAATGCGTTGACTGGACATAAGTAACTCCTAAGGCGCCAATACGATCAGATAAAGAAAAATTAGACAAAGAATTTACACCTTGATGTATGAATGCAAGATAAAACCAATGATCCCTAGATCCAGTTATCTGCTCTTCGGGGGAGCGACTATCAGAATATATGATTAATGTTGGCATGACATGCAGGTTATCAATAGCTAATGGATGATATTCATGCTTAACACTAACTTCCATGGTCACATTTACTAGGCTATTTCGATTTGAGAAACCGATGATTCCATCTTTCAGTTTCTTCATCAGATCAATAGGGCGAATTTTTTCTATATCTTGAGTGTGCTTAGTAGGCATTACATTCTTAGAAAATTGACTAGAATTATCGCTATTCAATGTGGGTGATGAAGTTGTATTTGTGACTGACTCTGGCAATGTCATAGAATTAATTTTGCGCTTATTTTTCATATTTGTATCTTTTTGAGTGCTCACGTTGGGATCGCCAACATTAGAACTATTTCCAACTTGTGCTTCAAAACACAGTCTTGAAATTGTTTCAATAACTGCGTCTTTTAATTCATTTATCTGCAGGTGGGCTGGATGTAATATGAAAAAGTTAGTATTAATCCAACAATTCCCAGTAAATTGATGAGAATAAATATGAGGAACTTCGAGTGCGCCAATAAGATCAGAACAAGGGAAACTGAGTGAAGAATTTGCACTTAGATACGTGATCGCAAAATAAAACCAATGATGTGTGTTATCCTTCTTCGTATTCCCGGCAAGTAGCTCCGCGGGGGCGCGACTATCAGAATATATCACTAATGTGGGCATGAGCTCGCCAACTTGAGGTGATTCTGTTTGCGTATCAAGATAAGCTAGTTTAGCTCCTATATCGGCTTTAAAAGGAGTATTTTGAATTAAGAAATCCCTTAAGAAATTTAGAATGTTATCTCTCAGTTGCCTGAGGTGATTTAGATGGTTTAAAAATTTCATCAATCGCGCGTCCAAATTAAAAAGCCATAGTTTCAAACTATAAACCCACTAAATCAAGCAATATTTCATCCCAAAGATTAAAAGAAAGTTTGTACTTTATAATTGTTTACCATAGCTAATGTGTATGTTATCGTGGTTCCTGGCAATTGTAATGATATCAAGGAATAATACTACTCGCATGTCAAAACATCCCATTCCTCTACCTATAATTGATGGCATAGAACAAATAAATGATAAAAACTTTAGTCATGTGGTTATTCTGAATAAAAACGACTTGGACTGTATAATAGAATTTTTAAAACAATATACAGGCAATCATGCTACTTTTGATTCCTATCGTCGCGAAGTTGAACGTCTTTTACAATGGTCATGGCTCATTAAGCAAAAATCTGTTTTAGACCTTAAGCGACAAGACATTGAAAATTACCTAGCGTTTTGTCTTAATCCTCCCCAAACGTGGATCGGCACGAGTCGTGGCGCACGATTTATCACGCGAAATGGTGAACGTCAACCAAATCCAAAATGGCGGCCCTTTGTTGTAACTGTAAATAAGCATGAGCACAAAAAAGGAATAAAACCGGATAAAAATCGCTATCAGCTTTCACAAAAAGCTATTCGCGAAATTTTTACAGTGCTTAGTAGTTTCTATCATTATCTATCATTAGAAGAAAAAGTGTCTATTAACCCCGTTGCATTAATTAGACAAAAAAGCAAATATCTGCAAAAAAGTCAAACCCATGCACCTGTTAGACGCTTATCAGAACAACAGTGGCAAGCTTGTTTAGCAATGACACAAACGATAGCTGATGCCCAGCCTGAACACCATGAACGAACGTTATTTATTATCACGGCACTTTATTTGCTTTATCTGCGTATTTCAGAATTAGCTGCTAATCAGCGTTGGATACCGCAAATGGGACATTTCTATCAAGACAGCAATAACCATTGGTGGTTTAAAACGGTGGGCAAGGGCAACAAAATGCGTGATATTGCAGTCAGCGATGATATGTTGACAGCCTTAAAGCGTTACCGCAAAAGTTTAGATTTAACTCCCCTACCCTCCCCTAATGAACAAATGCCCTTATTATCCAAGGAAAAAGGGCAAGGTGCCATAAGGAGCACTCGTCATATTCGACGCCTGGTGCAATATTGCTTTGATAAAACAATCGAAAAACTCAGGCAAAATGCTTCTCCCACTGAGGCAGATGCTTTAGAATCTGCGACTGTGCATTGGCTACGACATACGGGCATATCCGACGATATTAATAAGCGTGGTCGCCCAATTGCACACGTACGTGATGATGCTGGGCATAGTTCAAGTGCTATAACCGACCGCTATAACGACATCGAGCTCATTGAACGTCATCAGTCAGCTAAACACAAAAAGACCACTATTGATAAGGTGATTATGCTAGAAGAAGAATAATTTAAACATGAACCGTTAAGGAGGGCTATCATTGATTAATGTTGTATTGGTAGACGATCATAACCTAGTGCGTACTGGGATTAAATGTATCCTTAAAAATGCTCCAAACATACAAATTATTGGAGAAGCTGAAAATGGTGATATAGCTCTCAAGCTTATCAAGGAATTGCAGCCCGATGTTTTGCTAATGGATATCATGATGCCTGGGTTAAGTGGTTTATCTTTATTAAAAGAATTACTCACCATCAAACCTGATCTAAAAGTTCTAATTGTTACCTCCTGCGATAATGAAATTTTCTCTGCCAGTTTATTGAAAGCCGGTGCAATGGGGTATTTTGTAAAAAAAATGGGTGAACAAGAACTCATTAATGCAATCAATAAGGTACATAACGGTCAACGATATATCTCATTTGAAGCTGCCACTCAGTTGGCGTTGCCAGAGGCCAGAAGATTAGAAAAACCGATGGTGGATATTTTATCCAAACGTGAATATGAAGTTATGCTATTGTTAATCAAGGGGTATTCAATACTGCAAATTTCTCATCAATTAAATCTGCGCTATAAAACCATTAGTACATTGCGTTCTCGTATTTTTGACAAATTGAAAGTGGGTAGTAATGTTGAATTGACGCAATTCGCAATCCGCAGTGGTTTACTACAACCAAAAGATTAAGCGACTCCCCAGCTAAGAGCCAGCATTGTTCCCTCCCCACTTCAAGGGGGAGGAAACAGAAGTTGTTCAATCCTCCACTTGCAGAAGAAAATAATCGCTCTGCTCATCAACGAAATACCTAACCCTTACAAGGATGACAAAATGTAAAATTTATAGATAAAAAAAATGCCCGAGCAGGTTATACTCGGGCATTAAGAAGTCCAGAACTACTGGATCCCGCGATCAAGTCGCGGGATGACAAACTTTAAGGTACGCCAATCCCAATAACTCCCTGAGAATCGATTGTTTTACCAGCTGTTCTAGGCGGCGCTGATAAGTATATACATCCGTCGCCACTTACCGGCTCCCACTTGTCAGAATCCATACGTATTGTGCAGGTTTGTGGAGGCACGGGATTAGGGCTATGAATTGTGATTGTTATCGTAGCCACTTTGCCTGGTGCAACTGAATAAGCGAAAGGCGCAGTGTAAGTTCCATTAGGATCATTACTGCTAGGTGAATTAGTCGTTGTTGTAATATCTAATGTGTCACCAATACCAGGAGCAACTGCACCTGGAGCAAAGAAATAATACCCCGTACCTGAAGTCGGTGGCGGTGGTGTTACAGGTGCAGGTGATTTATCAGGCATACCTACACCAATTACCGCAGGATCTGTTGCTGTATTTGCCGTTCCTGAAACAGGGAATGTTCCACAATCAGTAACTCCTGGTTGATTTACAGTATCCGTAGTAGGCGCAACAGACCATGCTTTATTGCTCATATTCAGCGTACAAACTGCTGTTTTAGCATCTTCACCACTGCCAATTGAGGCAGTAACAGTTACTTGTACAGGCGTGGAAACACCTAGCCGTACAGAGTTTGGCTGCGACCATGTCTTTTGATCCACATTACCCGTGCTTGAAACACTTAACGTGCTGCCTTCTGCCGGTACTAAAACATAATACCCTGGTGGCGATACGGGTGATTTATCAGGCATACCTACACCAATTACCGCAGGATCTGTTGCTGTATTTGCCGTTCCTGAAACAGGGAATTTTCCACAATCAGTAACTCCTGGTTGATTTACAGTATCCGTAGTAGGCGCGACGGACCATGCTGTCTTGCTCATATTCAGGGTACAAACCGCTACTTTAGTTTGATCGCCAGTGCCAATCGAAGCGGTTACAGTTACTTGCACAGGTGAATCACTGGAAACACCCAGCCGAACAGAGTTTGGCTGCGACCATGTCTTTTGGTCCACATTACCCGAGGTCGAAACAGTTAGGCTGCTACCTTCCGCTGGTACTAATACATAATACCCTGATTTTTCTTCTTCAGGCGGGGGTGGCGGTGTCACATGAAATGTCATCGTAATGTTGCTATTCGGGCCACCACTCGTTCCAGTAGTGAAGTATTGTCCGCAATCATCACTTGAATCAGTAGCTAACTGCCAGCCTTTTGTATCGAGTGATATAGGACAGCTCAAGTTATTATTATCACCAATCTGCGTAATTGTAACCGTTTCAGGCGATGTTACATCTACCGGATAGGAACCCGTAAATACCTTACTACTTCCATCTGGAAGAACGGCAGTTACTTGCGTGTTATCAGGTAATGCTACCAGTGTGTACTTCACAGAGACTGGCTTAGGACTAACAAGTGTAATATTGCTATTCGGATCACCCTGGGTTGTTGTGAAGTATTGACTACAAGCATCTTGGTTTGACAAGCGCCAACCTTTGCTATCCGCAGTTAATTCACAAGCAGTAGGCAATTGAGTATCACCTATTTGAGTGACGTTAATATCCTTAGTCTCATTTGCTTTGACATTGAAAGTGAAAGCCTGGTTTTCTGAGAACGGAATCTTCACACCATCGATTGTTGCTTCCACCTGAACATTATTACCATCGACTTGTGGTGGTACTAAGGTGTAACTCACCGTTGATACAGGTGGCGTATTAGTAGGATATTTCATCTGAATATCGCCAGCATTACCACCACTGACAAAGTAATTATTACAGTCTGAATCCGAGTCTTTAGTTAAATTCCACGTCGTGGGACTTAGTGCTAATTTGCAAGTGATGTTTTGATCGCCAATCTTAGTAATAGTGGCTGTTTCAGATGTAGTGACCTTGAACGGATAGCGTTCCGTAATTTGAACTGCAGTCTTATCACTTGGAATGTTTGCTGTTACTTGGACAAACTTGTTATTCGAATCTTTTGGTGGAACCAACGCATAATTGTTGGTTGACGGTGTAACTGGATTTAATACTACCAAAAACTTAATTTTTGAAGCATCTTTACCTTGAGGTGGATTTGGGTTGCCAGCATTAGTGAAGCTAGGAGCAACCGTGTAAAAATAAACAGGCTTACCTAACTCATTTGCTTTTGTGCCATCATAAACGCCCAATCCTTTCCAAGGCATAACCCTATACGGCGCAGGTTTCCATCCTGATCCTTCAGCAACACTAATAAAGGAATTTAGGCTTTGATCTGTAGTTACATTTGAAATAACGGGCACCCATGCGCCTTTAACATCATCTGGATGATTTGGATCAACTGGACTCAGAGCCCAATTCCCACTGCCATCAATCGTCCAAGGTTTCCATTCATAAGATAA
>JBAUEV010000054.1:0-1809 GCA_049678805.1 Gammaproteobacteria bacterium | reverse complement strand
ATTCTAGGGCAAGCTGTACTACAGCCAGATGAAGCAAAATTTGATATGTCTTTAAAGGCAATTGAAAATTTCTCTAAAGGATTAGAGGATCTTGATTTATCAACTTTATACTTCGAATTATCATCAGAGCGCATTAAAAAAGCGCAAGAATCTATTTCCAATTGGGATAGACAGAAAATTCCTGAGAACCTAGGCAAAAATTATATAGATCGGATAGATAAAGCTTTTAAAAAATTTACCAAAGTGTCCACCCAACAAATTTCTCAACCCCCCTTTGTTGAGTGCAAAACACCTGCGCATCAGCAACCAAGTAAAGAAAACACTTCTACGCCCAATTCCCCTCTCGAATCTCCAAAAAAACAGGATGGCCTGTGTTTTTGGCTAAAGTATAAGATGGGCAGATCAGGCACAACATTAAATGAGGACGATAAAAATAACCATAAACCTCCTGAGGTTCGCACTCTTTTTTCAAAGTAGTGTTACCATTCAAATCTAAAACAATTACAACCGCGCCTTTGTTTTCTAAGAAGGTGCGGTTTCTTTTTATTCGGATATTGATGGGGTATTTTGACGCTTGCTGGACTTAAGCGATTAATGTAAGTCCAGACTTTGTGCCGCAAGTAATGCCCATTCCTCCCGTATTACCAGGGTATGAAAAGTAAAGTTTGCACCATAGGCGGCTTTAATATCAGGAATTTGTTGTGCCAAAATGCCGGAAAGCACCAATGTGGAACCTGGTTTTAAAAGCCTAATGAAATGAGCAGCTAAGCTTATAAGGGTTTGTGCCAAGATATTTGCGATTAACACATCGGGTTGGCAGAAAGGTAATGTCGTTGGCGAAGCAATAATAAAATCAGTTGCTCTAATCTGGTTGCGGTGGGCATTCTCATCCGTCGCTTGTAAAGCTTGTGGGTCATGATCTATCGCCCAAACTTTTCTAGCGCCAAGCTTTTTAGCAGCAATGGCGAGAATACCGGAACCACAACCATAATCAATCAGCGTTTGTCCCGATATTAAATGGGCATCCAACCATTCTAAACAAAGAGCTGTTGTGGGGTGAGTGCCGGTACCAAATGCTAGACCAGGATCAAGGGTAATTATAATCGCCTCGGGCGCAACGACTGTTTGCCAACTGGGGCAAACCCATAAACGACTGCCAAAACGGTGTGCTTGCCAATCACGCAACGATTCCTGCAGCCAATTTTTATCTTCTAAAGTTTCCACTTGATAAGAAACAAGTTCGTTGCTAATTTGCGCTGTTTTAAGGAATTCTAGCAATGGGGTTAAATCAAAATCTGCTGCAAATAAACCAATAATTTGGGTTAAGTTCCAAAGGGGGGTAGTATCGAGTTCAGGCTCAAAAATAGGTTGATCGGCAGCGTCTTGCAAGGTAACAGTTAATGCGCCTACAGTAAATAACCACTCACTCAGCCATTCAGATTGCGAGGGTGCAGCTACGAGTCGTAATTGTTGCCAAGACATATTCAGTAAACTAATGAATGAAAAGTAAGCTTATTTAACGCGAAAATGGTTAATAAAGCTAGTATTTCATGCGAGTAGCCTTGATGCGTAATAGCTCAACCGGCTTGGCGTAAATTGCCAAAGGGTTCCCCTTTTCAAGGTAAATAAAGAAACGTTCCCTCCTCCTTCAAGGGGGAGGCCAGGGTGGGGGTGATTTAAATGGCTACAAAATCAATATTTTTTTGAATTTGTTTGTTGGAGCACCCCCACCTTAATCCTCCCCCTTGCAGGGGGAGGAGACAAGGGGACTGAGCTATTACTTTGATGCAGCAGTAGCCTGGATGAAGC
>JBAUEV010000053.1:0-4346 GCA_049678805.1 Gammaproteobacteria bacterium | reverse complement strand
CCCTGAGGAGGCGCGCAGCAGCCGTCTCGAAGGGCACAGGTAACAGAAATGCCTCTAAATTTGCAAAAACCTACCCCTTTTCAGTTCTCTAAGATAAAATCAATTTGTTCGCGTGACAAATTGCAGTGAAATTTAACAAAGGAGTTTAGAGTATGTCTCGCAGGAGCGGTAATTTTTCAGAACCTTGGCCAGCCCTTCCCTATGAAGAATTCAAATCCACAGCTCATTTGCTGCACATGGGGATTCAAGCAATTGGAAAATTGAAGTTGCTAACCCCTTTTGAACCACATTGGGCGAATGTAGCACTGTGGTTAACAAGTCGTGGTTTAACAACGGGTCAAATTCCTTATAAAACAGGGTGTTTTTCTATTGACCTTGACCTTATCACTCACCAAATTATTTGTACCACGAGTTGGGACACAAGGGGAAAAATTGACCTTGCCCCTATGTCAGTTGCGGAGCTTGTCGCGACATTATTTAAAGTCCTAAACGATATAGGCGTTGATATAACTGTGAATCCAATGCCACAGGAAATTCCCAATCCTATCCCTTTCGATCAAGATACTAAAGCACGACCTTATGATGCCTCTCTTGTTAATGCCTGGTGGCGGATAATGTCGAGTACCAATCAAGTCTTAAAACGTTACCACGCGCGATTCACAGGTAGAACTCCACCTATTGGCTTAATGTGGGGAAGTTTAGACATACGCGATGTTCGTTATCAAGGCACTCCTGTACCAACGACTGGGATTAATGCTGATTATATACGACGAAATGCGATGAATAACCCTCAAATCGAGATGGGCTGGTGGATTGGCAGTCCCAATTACCCTCGACCTGCGTATTTTTCGTTTACCTATCCTCAGCCTGTAGGGATCGAACAAGCAGAAATTCAGCCAAAAGTAGCTCATTGGGATACCACATTGGGGGAGTTTCTTCTTGATTATGATGATCTTCGCAAATCTAAACATCCTGAACAGGACCTGCTTGATTTCTTTGAATCAGCGTATCAAGCTGGAGCAGAACGGGCTGGCTGGTCATCCGAGCTTGTAAGTTCTGGAAAACCTGTTTAGTAGTGTGTTTTGACTCTCTATACGACAAAAATGATTAAAACGTTTTAGAATGCCGACGGGGTACCGTTTTCAGACAAAACTGCATCCTGCAATCGGAGAATACATCCCTGTATTCTACGGTCTTCAACCGACACCCCGTCGGCATTCTTACCCAACGATTTTACTAAGACGGGGTAGAAAAATTTTTGTCGTATAGAGAGGTGCTTTGACGGACACGAAAAATTGTTTATTTATCAATCAATTAACTGTTGTTTAGATCAAATTGAGGTTATGCAGCAGGTCTATTAGCTAAAAAATAAAATTTTTTTAAACTTATGGCATTTTTCCTACAGACACCCAATAGCCGAATTGTTAAATTATGAACTGGCAAGAGGTTGGTAAATGTGATCTTTCCTCCCCCCTTCGGAATTACATATTGCTAGCCTCTGTGCCACCTTTTTTTAATACCTTCCCTCCCCTCCCGCATTTACACTAACCAACAAAATTTGCATTTATTATTAAATCAAATATCATACTCTAACCTTAAAAATTTGTATCTCAAAATAATCCTTCTTTTACTTCAGGAATTTCATGAACGAATATAATTTATTTACTTCCGAGTCCGTTGCCGCAGGACATCCCGATAAAGTGGCTGACCAAATTTCTGATGCTGTTCTCGACAGCATTCTCGCACAAGATAGCAAAGCTCGCGTCGCCTGCGAAACGATGGTTAAGACTGGCATGGTCATTCTCGCGGGAGAAATTACCACTAATACCTGGGTAGATTTAGAGCAAATTGCGCGTTCTACCATTAATGAGATTGGCTATAACAATCCTGAACTAGGTTTCGATGGTGATTCGTGTGCTGTGTTAACTGCCATTGGTAAACAATCGCCGGATATTGCTAGAGGTGTGGATGAGCACGAAAACAAGGAAATGGGCGCTGGCGACCAAGGGCTGATGTTTGGTTATGCTACGCGTGAGACGCCTGTCTTGATGCCTGCCCCCATTACCTATGCACATTTATTGATGAAAAAACAAGCGGAATTACGCAAAACTGGCATCTTACCTTGGCTACGTCCCGATGCCAAAAGCCAAGTAACCATTCGCTATCAAAATGGGAAACCCGTCGCTGTTGATTCGGTGGTGTTGTCAACGCAACACGCGCCCGACATTTCTCAAAAAATGCTCATTGAAGCTGTCATTGAAGAAATCATCAAGCCCGTTTTGCCGTCCCAGTGGCTGGATAAGCATACCCGTTATTACGTCAACCCGACGGGCCGTTTTGTGGTGGGTGGTCCTAAAGGAGATTGCGGTCTCACTGGCCGTAAAATTATAGTTGATAGTTATGGTGGCGCGGCACGGCATGGCGGCGGTTGTTTTTCGGGCAAAGACCCAAGCAAGGTAGATCGTTCTGGGGCTTACGCTGCACGTTATGTTGCCAAAAATATTGTGGCAGCCGGTTTGGCGGATCGCTGTGAAGTACAACTTGCCTATGCCATTGGCGTGGCCGAGCCTACTGCAATTAGCGTAGAAACATTTGGCACCGGTAAAATCAGTGATGAAAAATTGGTTGAGCTGATTAAACATTATTTTGATTTAAAACCCAGCCGTATTATTCACTCGCTACAACTGCAACGACCCATTTACCTAGCCACTGCGGCTTTTGGACACTTTGGTCGCGAAGAACCAAATTTTACTTGGGAAAAAACTGACAAAGCAGCGGCGTTAAAAGAAGCTGTTAGCCTGAAAATCAATTCATAAAATATCAAGGTGAATCAATGGCTGATTATAAAGTGGCTGATATTCAATTAGCAAAATGGGGCCGTAAAGAAATTACTTTGGCAGAAAATGAAATGCCCGGCTTGATGGCGCTGCGTGAAGAATACCGTAACCAACACCCATTAGCGGGAGCACGCATTGCTGGTTGTTTGCATATGACCATTCAAACAGCCGTCTTGATCGAAACTTTGCAGCAACTCGGTGCTGAAGTACGCTGGTCTTCTTGTAATATTTTCTCCACCCAAGATCATGCTGCAGCCGCGATGGCCGCCACCGGAGTTCCGGTATTTGCCTGGAAAGGCGAAACTGAAGAGGAATATTGGTGGTGCGTAAAACAAACTCTTTTCGGTCCAAATGATTGGCATCCTAATTTATTACTGGATGATGGAGGTGATTTAACATTAATTCTCCATGAAAAATATCCAGAGCTTTTGGCCAATGTAAAAGGATTATCCGAAGAAACTACAACAGGTGTGCGGCGGTTATATGAGATGGCTGATGAAGGCCAACTTAAAGTACCAGCTATTAATGTGAATGATTCTGTTACTAAATCCAAGTTTGATAATTTATACGGTTGCCGTGAATCATTATTAGATGGCATCAAACGTGCAACAGACGTTATGATTGCCGGCAAAATTGCAGTGGTTGCTGGTTATGGTGATGTTGGCAAGGGTTGTGCCCAAGCGTTGCGTGCTTTTGGCGCCACGGTATGGATAACAGAAATTGATCCCATTTGTGCTCTACAAGCGGCGATGGAAGGTTATCGCGTTGTAACCATGGAAGAAGCTGCTCCCCTGGGTGATATTTTTGTTACCGCCACTGGCAACATCCACGTAATTAACCACGAACACATGCTCAAAATGAAAAACCAAGCAATTGTATGCAACATTGGCCATTTTGATTTAGAAATTGATATTGCTTCGCTGCGTCAATACCGTTGGGAAAATATCAAACCGCAAGTAGATCAGGTAATTTTTCCCGATGGCAAGCGACTGATTGTATTAGCAGAAGGTCGTCTTGTTAATTTAGGTTGCGCGCATGGTCATCCTAGTTTCGTGATGTCCACTTCATTTACCAATCAAGTATTAGCCCAAATTGAGCTTTGGCAACACGGTAAAAAATACCCCATTGGCGTGCATGTGTTATCTAAATACCTCGACGAAAAAGTTGCCCGTTTGCATCTTAAAAAATTAGGAGTGCACCTTACTGAATTGACACGCAAACAAGCGGATTATTTAAAAATAAATGTACAAGGACCTTTTAAGTCTGAGGCTTATCGGTATTAATTCGTCGAATGTTAAAAACCCGTCATTGCGAGGAGCGTTAGCGACGCGGCAATCCAGAAGCAAACTTTGAAACCTGGATTGCTTCCCCCTTCGCTGGCGCTCGGGGTCGCAATGACGGGATAGATAAAACATTATTGGGTTTTTACATTTGACTACCACTCAAGAATGTTTGTTTTTTGTTTTTGACTTTGCCCAACGTGCCAAATTGACTTGTGTAATTCGGTAT
>JBAUEV010000052.1:0-2232 GCA_049678805.1 Gammaproteobacteria bacterium | reverse complement strand
GTGGGTACTCAGAATATTTCCTATCATGCCCGTATAGAGGCTGGTGAAGGTGAGGTTTTAAATATTAACGTAAGACCGTTTGTGAATACCTATGCCTGTGTTCCAAATACGATGGTATCCACAAATTTTGGAGCTATGTACGCCTCTAAGGATGGTCTTATTGCCCTAATGGCGGATCGAGATACAGTAACTTCAAGAAGTGTGGCAAGTCCTGGCGACGAAATGATTGTCCCATTCACACTTTTTCATAGTTTTGTAACTATAAAGTTTTCTGATGCCATACATGCTGCATGGTGGAATGGTAATTATTTTGGTTTTACACATAATGCAAGTCAGCAAATTTATGCATATGTTTTTAATCAGCCTTCACCAAGTAATCAAGAATTTCCATTAGGGCAATTAGTTACTATAGATACTCCTACTGGCGCTCCAGTAATTGATACTGTTGTTACGGGTGCGGGATTATTTGGTGTATGGAATAATTTAGTTTATACTTTCCCACTCCCCGGGTATGGGTATGATGCTGCACAAAAAGCTTCTTATACATGGTTATCAAAACGTTATGTAATGCCGGGCACGACTAATTTTGCTGGTATGAAAATAGTTAATGATAATACTGGAAACTTAACAGTTATTCTTCGCGGATATAATGCAAATGCCGGAAGTGCATTTACTCCAAATTTTATATACACCCGTACAGTTGGACACAGTAACCCGTTTCGATTACCACATCAGCAGCACTGTATTGAATGGGAAATCGAGGTTCAAGGTACAGCGGTAATTGAAGAGATTCATTTAGCTACGTCATTTAAAGATTTGATTGAGGAACCGAATAATGGTTAGTACGGAAGAAATGAGCAACATTGCATCTCTAAAAATCGGTTCTGCGGCTCGCGTTCGTGAATTAGCAATGCATTACCTAATGCCAACGAAACCAGCTTCCGAACAAGAAAAAGGCTCGCCTGATTATGTTCGCAAAATGGCTAACGCTACCGCAGCCGTTGAGGTTGTGTGTAGTCTAGTTAATACGTTTGGTGTTATGGTGGGGTTAAAGAACTTTTCAAGCGGGATCGCAATTGCCGATCTTGTATTTGCTTTAAATACCAATACATTTTGGGTTGCAAACGCGGCTTACCTGACTCCGATTTTAAACGTATCTGTTAATGCCTTTTTGGATAATGGGTATTTAGTAATGGAGGGTGAACGGCTTTGGGATAATTTAGCATATCATAATCGTACTTGCTGGCTTGAAGTCTTACCGGCGGTAGTTTTTTGTCTTAAAGGTTATACCGAGATGCGTAGGATTTCACTAGAAATGAAAAAGGCATTTGAACCACTTTTAGGTTGATATGGCGGACTACGGCGAAATTGCGGAAGCGGCAGCAGAATTAGGATTAGAGGTGGCGTTACTTGCTGCGCTTGCCTCAGTTCAAAGCGATTATAATGATTTAGCAACAAATTATTTTACACTATATCAAATCCAAAGGGATTTTTATTTTAGTAATTTCCAAATCGCAGGCGAGGCACCGTTTGCTTCGGAACAGTTTGGCATCGCATTTTATACACCGGATTATACAGGTACATTTCATACAGGATATTTCCCGCCCGGGGCTTGGTATTTATTTAATCCGACATTAACGGGTAGAATTGCCGCGCTTGGAAGTGTCAGTGTAGCAGGCTATTGGCAAGGTTATGCTTCACGGTATTCAATAAGCTCTCTCACGTTAGATTCAAGCAGTTATGCAATGGATTTAGCTTCGACTAATGATGATTGGAATAGTTACATGAATCGCTATGAGGAGCATAAACGCGATGTATTTAATGAGCGGCGTTGGGCTAATCAGATGGGTTCACTATCCTATGGTGTTAAAGAAGCTTATATGGTTGAACGCGGGCTTGCGACAAGTTTTGAAGTATTTGATAAAGCTCAAGGACAACTAATAAGTGAAGAATCTACAATGGCGAACGGTCTTGCAACTTTTGCTGGCTATCGACAAATGCAGACGGCTTTGCGTAGAGATTTAGGCACTATTCCCGAGCAAGGGCAAAATTCTTTCTTAGCTAACGTGATTCCAAATGGTTGATCGCGCTACAGCAACATATTCCGGCCAGGGGCAAATAGAGTCCCCGGTTACTCGTTCTGTTGATCCATCTATTGCATCATTTTCTCTTGGTGGTGTTCGTATATGGCCGCTTCTTACTTCATTACTGCAACTTAATCAATTGCAGAAT
>JBAUEV010000051.1:0-1587 GCA_049678805.1 Gammaproteobacteria bacterium | reverse complement strand
AACGACATAGCCTACTCGCCGACAGAGAACGGGTAGCAAGAAAATAAATAAAAACAATTTTATTATTTGAGGTTTTAATATGGGTATTCAATGTGGAATTGTCGGTTTGCCAAATGTTGGCAAATCTACTTTATTTAACGCGCTTACTAAAGCAGGTATCGCTGCATCGAATTACCCTTTCTGCACCATCGAGCCCAACGTGGGCATCGTCTCAGTACCTGATCCACGTTTAGATGCTATTTCAGCAATTGTTAAACCCCAAAAAATAATAGCAACAACTATTGAATTTGTGGATATTGCCGGATTAGTAGCGGGCGCTTCAAAAGGCGAAGGCTTGGGCAATAAATTTCTCGCCAATATTCGTGAAATGCAGGCGATTGCACATGTGGTACGCTGTTTTGAAAATCCAGATATTGTGCACGTCAGCGGCACTATCAACCCACTGCGTGATATTGAAATCATTCATACCGAATTAGCTTTGGCTGATTTAGAAACCATCGAAAAAGCACTTATCAAAGTTAATAAAATGGCTAAAAGTGCTAATAAAGACGCATTGTTTGAAAAAACATTATTGGAACGCGTCAAACAGCAGTTAAATCAAGGCAAACCAGTACGTGGTTTAACGTTGGATAAAACTGAGCAAGCGGTTTTGGACGCACTGCATTTATTAACCGCTAAGCCGACGCTGTATATTGCCAATGTGAACGAACAAGGCTTTACCAATAACCCCTACCTCAATCAAGTTACTGCACTCGCTGCAGAAGAAGGTGCTGTCGTAGTAGCCATTTGTGCTGAATTAGAAGCGCAAATTACAGAATTGCGCGAGGAAGAAAAAATTGAATTCCTCGCTGAAATGGGTTTAACAGAACCCGGATTAAACCGCGTCATTCGTGCTGGATATCAACTGCTAGGTTTACAAACTTATTTCACTGCCGGTCCAAAAGAAGTGCGTGCTTGGACCGTGTCCAAAGGGGCTACCGCACCGCAAGCGGCAGGAGTTATTCATACTGATTTTGAAAAAGGTTTTATTCGTGCTGAAGTCATTGCCTACCAAGATTTTATTCAATACCACGGCGAACAAGGTGCTAAAGAAGTCGGCAAATTACGTTTAGAAGGTAAAGAATACATAGTGCAAGATGGCGATGTGATGCATTTTCGATTTAATGTTTAATGTATTTATAAACAGAGGGACCCCTGACGCTGCACTCTGTAATTACTCGACAAATTCAATACCGTTCATTGATTACTAAAAAGCTATTCGTTATATTTATTCCCGAACGATCAAACAATTAAGAAAACCAAAAAGGAGATTGGATCATGGTTTTTGCAAAAGATGAATGTGAAGCTGAGGTTGCTATAAATAAAGCCAGTGAAATCATAACAAATGAAGGTAACGATAATTTGCAAGAAAAAGGCTACAAAGATTTATCAAAATTCTGTCGTATTATCGCTAAAAAAGGCACTACTGACCAAAAGAAGGCATACTTTACCCTCATTTGGAATACTCGCGAAAAGCAAACTCGAGAAGAGTGTAAGAATCTTTATTCTCATGTTGCATATTATTTCTTGCAGTGCTCTGACAAGTGC
>JBAUEV010000050.1:0-1702 GCA_049678805.1 Gammaproteobacteria bacterium | reverse complement strand
ATGTGTACATAGGTCATCAAAAAATTATCATTGCCAATGCGCGTAGCACCTCGACCTTGAGGCGTACCGCGATTAAAGGAACAAAATTCACGAATAATATTATTATCACCAATTTCCAACCATGTTTCTTCTTGACGATAACCTGAATGCTGGGGATCTTCTCCTAGGGAAGCAAATTGATAAATTTTATTATTACGGCCAATTTTAGTGTATTTTTTAACGACCACATGTGGACCAATCGAAGTTCCCCCTTTAATTTCAACATGAGGACCTATGATTGTCCAAGGACCTATTTCTACATCGGGGGCTATTTGGGCGGTAGGGTGAATAATCGCACGCTCATCAATCACTTAATGTACCTCTTGCATTCATAATTTCTGCAGAACAAGCCAAATGGCCATCCACTGTAGCAATTCCTTTAAATTTCCAAAGATTATGTTTTTCCCGCAAAATTTCCACTTCCAACTGAAGTTGATCGCCAGGTTGAACAATGCGTTTAAAACGCGCATTATCAATACCCGCTAAGAAAAACCAATTATCTTTACTAGGAACGGTGTTAGTCGTCTTAAGATACAATACTCCACCCGCTTGAGCTAAGGCTTCCAAAATCAATACGCCAGGCATCACCGGTTGCTGTGGAAAGTGCCCAGTAAAAAAGGGTTCATTGAAGGTAACGTTTTTTACTGCCACTAGGCTTTTACCTGCCTCAAACTTAATGATTTTGTCAATTAACATAAATGGATAGCGGTGAGGTAAAAATTTAAGTACTTGATTAATGTCCATCAGACTCATGGGCAATTTTCTCCAACTGTTTAAGTCGCTTGACAATATCGTCAAGTTGGCGATAACGCGCAGCACATTTAATAGCTTCACGATGCGGCATTAATCCGGTACCAGAAGAATAAATGCCAGGTTCACTAATTGATTTACTAACAACTGCAGTGCCAATAATGATAACACTATCGGTAATTTCAAGATGGCCACTAATAGTAGCTCCCCCACCAATCATACAATATTTGCCAATTTTAGTGCTGCCACCAATGGCAACGCAAGCAGCAATAGCTGTATGCGCACCAATGTGTACATTATGTGCCACTTGAATAAGGTTATCTAATTTTACACCTTGCTCAATAATAGTATCTTCGAGAGCACCACGATCAATGGTAGTATTTGCACCAATTTCAACTTCGTCGCCAATCACCACTCCTCCTAACTGAGGAATTCGGTGCCACACACCTTGTTCATTTGTTAAACCAAAACCATCTGCCCCAAGTACAGCACCACTATGAATAACAACTCGATTGCCAATTTGTACTCGATAATAAAGACTTACTCGTGACCAAAGGTGGCAATCAGTGCCAATAATTGCTTCATCACCAATGATAGTGCCTGGTTCAATGATGCTATTGGCACCGATTTTAACCTGATTGCCAATAACACACTGCGCACCCACGCTAACGCTTTTGTCAATT
Source organism: Gammaproteobacteria bacterium (assembly GCA_049678805.1). Classification (GTDB taxonomy): domain Bacteria; phylum Pseudomonadota; class Gammaproteobacteria; genus JBAUEV01. The sequence continues at coordinate 230 of JBAUEV010000050.1, read as the reverse complement.
TGACAGCCTTGTCCGATTATGGCGGTGGGGTGTTTTCCAGCATAAGCTACTGGTATTCGCTGAAATAAGGTAGCAGCTTTAGCATAGGCTAAGTAGGGATCATCCACAATTAACGCTGCGGTAGAACAATTAGCAGCTTCTTTGGCAGTAAGAATGACGGCAGAGGCTTTTGTAGTTAGCAAATGGCGTCGGTAACGAGCATTTCCTAAAAAACTAAGCTGTCCTGGTTG
>JBAUEV010000049.1:0-3215 GCA_049678805.1 Gammaproteobacteria bacterium | reverse complement strand
AGGGGGAAGCAATCCAGGTTTCAAAGTTTGCTTCTGGATTGCCGCGTCACTAACGCTCCTCGCAATGACGGAAATGCTGGATCCCGCCAGTCAAGTCGCGGCACGTCGGCAGTGAGGGGGAGTAAATGCCGCGGACGAGCCGGCGTTGTTGTATATTTCTTATAAATTAGGTCGTTGGGTAAGAATGTTGTGTGGGTGTCGTTGGAAGACCGGAGAATACAGGGATGTATTCTCCGACCGCAGGATGCAGTTTTGTCTGAAAACGACACTTACACGGCATTCCAAAAATAAGAAAATATGCAACTTTTGAAAACCTGGATTGCGTCGCTCCGCTCGCAATGACGGATTTTTGTGGATCCCGCGATCAAGTCGCGGGAATTCGGTTCAGTTCGAAACCCCGCGGCACCGATCCGGGGTCCATTATATTCCATCGCAGAACAAAATAGATTGAGGTGTGTCCAAGTGCCATCGACGGCGAGGCATGTTTTAAATGCGTTTGTCCTGCTCAGGTCTTATAACGGGATGCCAAATACAATGACAAAATGCTACAATTCCCCGACTGCAGGGAGTTGTTTATCATGGAACAAGATGATATCGATAAAAAGCGCCGTGAATTTCTTATTAAAACCACCGTCACAATGGGTGGTTTAGGACTTATTGCCACTACCATACCCTTTATTGCATCCATGCTACCCGGCGTAGCAGAAGATGTGGCAGCAGGCCCCGTTAAGGTTGATGTGAGCCAAATGAAACCGGGCGATCAGAAAACCGTATTGTGGCAAGGTCGGCCGGTATGGGTTGTACGACGTACCCCCCAAGAACTGGCTAGTCTTAGCCAAGATACCGCATTGCTGCGTGATCCAAACTCCAACACCGATCAACAACCTCCTTATGCACGAAATCTTTATCGTTCCATCAAACCGGAATATTTGGTATTAGTTGGCGTTTGCACGCATTTAGGCTGTATTCCTACCTATCGGCCTGAACCCAATAGTGTCCAACCCGATTGGCCGGGCGGATTTTTCTGCACTTGTCATGGCTCAAAGTTTGATATGGCAGGGCGTGTTTTCAAGGGTGTACCAGCACCCATTAATTTGTTAGTACCACCTTATAAGTTTATAAACGATCAGGAAATCCTGGTTGGCGAAGGTGAGTAAACGCAAAAATATAAAAAGTTCAATGGAATGACAACGATGACCAAAACCAGCAAACTTTTAGCATGGATTGATGCCCGCTTTCCACTTAGCGACATTTGGAATAAACAAATGGCGCAATATTATGCGCCTAAAAATCTTAACTTCTGGTATTTCTTCGGAGTTTTATCACTAGTCGTACTCGTCAACCAAATTTTAACTGGTATTTGGTTAGCTATGAGTTACGTACCCACTGCCGATGAAGCGTTCAATTCAATTCAACACATCAGCCGCGAAGTTCGATTCGGTTGGTTATTACGCTATATGCACACCGTCGGAGCATCCGCATTTTTCATCGTGATTTATTTACATATGTATCGTGCTGTCATCTATGGTTCGTTTAAAAAACCCCGCGAATTATTGTGGGTATTGGGCATGGTGTTATATGTATTACTGGTTACTGAAGCATTTAGTGGTTATGTGTTGCCATGGGGACAAATGTCTTACTGGGCAGTCGAAGTCATTGGTTCCTTATTTAAAGCAATTCCATTGATTGGTGGACGCTTGGCCATTTGGATGGAAGGTGATTATCATGTTTCCGGCGTTGCTTTGCATCGTTTATTCGCTTTTCATGTTACCGCAATACCCATGATTATTGTGATATTCGTGATTTTGCATCTTATCGCATTGCGCATGGTTGGCTCCAATAATCCAGATGGGATTGAAATTAAAGCACATCTGGACAAACAACATCACCCACTGGATGGTGTGCCATTTAACCCTTATTTTTCAGTGAAAGATTTATTCGGCATAGCTGTTTTTTTATGTGTCTTTGCCGCTATTGTATTTTTTGAGCCGACTTTTCATGGCTATTTTTTGGAGCCTGAAAACTCTCTGCCTGCTAATCCCCTGGTAACACCAGAACATATTCGCCCAGTATGGTATCTGGCACCTTTTTATGGCATTTTGCGGGCAATCCCTAATAAAATGGCAGGTATTTTTTTAATGGCGTCGGCCATAGCTATTCTTTTTGTTTTGCCTTGGCTCGATCGTAGTCCTGTTAAATCTATCCGCTACAAAGGTTGGTGGTCGAAATTAGCCATTCTGGTATTGCTGATTTGTTTTATCGGGCTAGGCGTATTGGGTACCTTACAAGCAACACCCGGTTTGATTGGGCTGGCACGTCTTTTCACAGTGGGTTATTTTGCGTTTTTCCTACTGATGCCTTTTTACACCTATTATGAAAAAACGGCCAAAGCACCAACCCGAGTTACACGGTAATGAAAATACTTATCTCGTTGCTGCGCCCAAGTATTGGGTTGCTTATAGCGAGCTGGATAATGGTGGCAGTAGCGGCGCCCATTCGTCTTAACTCTGCACCTATTAACATTAATGACCGCGCTGCTATTAAACGTGGTGCTATTTTTTTCGCTGGCCACTGCATGGTCTGCCATTCGTTAAAATTCTTACAGCATGACCCCATTGCCAACGCAGCAGGTATTACGACCCAAACCATGCCAGGCGCAGCACGGCAATTAGCCCTTACCGTGCCGCCACCAGATTTGTCGCTTATCGCTCGTGTTCGTGGCGTGAATTGGTTATATACCTATTTGCATAGTTTTTACCAAGACCCCTCAAACCCCTTAGGCAGCAATAACCTGTTGATGAACAACGTGAACATGCCCAATCCTTTTTCTGGGCTACAGGGGGTGCAGGTTTTGACGGTTAACAAAGATAAGCTATTGAATAATGGCGGGATTTTCCCAAAACCCTTTTGGTTCAATGTGTTAACATTGGAAAAACAGGGTACCATGACACCTGAACAGTTTGACGCAACCATTGCCGATGTGGTCACTTTTCTGGATTATGCCAGCGACCCTAACCGCGACAAACGCGAGCATTTAGGCCGCTGGGTATTAGGTTTTCTGCTGATTTTTGCCTGCCTAACCTACCTATTACAGCGCGAATACTGGAAAAAATTTAAATAAGACTTTTAAGATTATTTTAAGGATTAGTTTGTTATAATCCATTTCTTAATTAAGGAAAAATAGCCTAAGAAAGGGTATTACTTTAATTTCGCCC
>JBAUEV010000048.1:0-6857 GCA_049678805.1 Gammaproteobacteria bacterium | reverse complement strand
GCCCTGAGGAGGCTGCGCAGCAGCCGTCTCGAAGGGCGAATGGCTACCTCCGTGAATGAATTTTTATACAAATTGTTGCATAAAAATTCAATAAATGGTGTAATCTTTTTTCATATTTAAAAATTGTGCTGTGAATCCATTATTATGATAAACAATAGTTTCTCCAAAATCGCTTTACGTGTTGAACATCTCCATAAAAAACTAGGTGATGCACAAGTCCTTCAAGATATTTCTTTTGCCGCGCATGATGGTGAAGTGATTGCTTTATTAGGCAGTAGTGGGGCTGGTAAAAGTACCTTATTGCGCTGCATCAATTTGCTCACTGTTCCTGAGCAAGGCGATATTTACCTGGGCGATGAATTAATTGTTTTGCGCAGCAAGAAAAAAGGTTATCGCTTTCCCGTTTCATCCAGGCAAGTATTACACTTACGCCAAAAAGCTGGTATGGTATTTCAGCAGTTTAATCTGTGGGCACATATGACAATTTTGGAAAATGTGATCTCTGCCCCAGTACACGTATTAAAGCGGCCTAAAGCAGAAGTTATCGCCCAAGCTGAAGCTTTATTAACTAAAGTAGGAATTGCTGATAAACGTAATAATTATCCGGCGGAACTATCGGGCGGACAACAGCAACGCGCAGCAATTGCTAGAGCTTTAGCGATGAACCCACAAGTCATGCTCTTTGACGAACCAACATCCGCACTTGATCCGGAAATGGTAAATGAAGTATTACTTGTTATGCGACAACTCGCTAAAGAAGGTAAAACCATGATTGTTGCAACTCATGAATTGAGTTTTGCCCGCGAAGTCGCTTCAACCATTATTTTTTTGGATCAAGGTAAGATTGTTGAACAAGGGAGTCCAAAGGAAGTATTTGCTCAACCAAAATCCAATCGTTTTCGTCAATTTATTGCTAACCTTTAGGAGATTTTAGAATGGTAAAATCCATTTTTAAAAAATTAATAATCGTTATTGGAACGATATTGTTATGTGGGAATATCTCAGCGCAAACCCCTACTAAAACCCTGCAATTTGCTACTGAAGCAACTTATCCACCTTTTGAATCAGTTGGCCCTTCAGGTCAATTACAAGGTTTTGATCTTGATGTGGCCAATGCGTTATGCGAGAAAATACAAACGAAATGTACATTCGTTAGCGCACCTTTTGATAGTTTAATACCAAGTTTAAAATTGAACAAATACGATGTGGTTTTTGGTGCGATGGACATCACGCCCGAACGCAGCAAACAAGTTGATTTTACTAATCCGTATTTTGTTAATACTGCCATTTTTATCGTTCCTAAAACGGCACATTTCACCGCGACGCCAGCTGGCTTAAAAGGTAAAACCATTGGTGTGCAACAAGGCACTACCTTAGGTTCTTATTTGCAAACTCTCTATGACAACACTGTTACCCTTAAGCATTATGCCAGCGTCCAAGATGCGTTGTTGGATTTGCAATCAGGCCGTATTGATGCTGTATTTAGTGATACTCCTGTTATTACCGACTGGATTAAAAAACAGGGTAACGGCAACTATGTAACACTTGGTCAACCCATCAATGACCCACATTATTTTGGTCTTGGTTATGCCTTCGCGGTACGCAAAGGTAATACACAATTACTCAACGCATTGAACCAAGCTTTAGCGGAAATAAAAAAAGACGGAACCTTAAATAAGCTTGTTAACCAGTATTTTGGCCAATGATTCATCTTTACGGTTTTGGAAACCTGCTGCTAGCGGGAACCTGGTTGACTTTGCAACTTAGCTTTGGCGCATTAATACTAGGGTTAATTCTCGGTTCACTGGGAGCTGCTAGCAAACTTTCGCGACAACCTCTTTTATATTTGTTGGCAAGTGGCTATACCTTGTTAGTGCGAAGTTTACCGGAACTTCTCATTTTATTTACGATTTATTTTGGTGGTACAGCGCTGTTAAATGTGCTTAGTGACGGTCATCAACAAGCCAATGGATTTATTGCTGGCGTTGTGGCATTAGGATTAATTTTTGGTGCTTACGCGACTGAAACATTGCGCGGTGCTTATTTAGCCATTCCGAAAGGTCAGATAGAGGCTGCCAAGGCTTATGGTTTTGGTGCAATGAGTCGTCTTTATCATATTTTATTGCCACAAATTTCCCGTTATGCACTACCCGGTCTTGGTAATTTGTGGTTGGTGCTGCTAAAAGATACTGCATTAGTTTCACTTTTAGGATTAAGTGATTTAATGAATCGCGCACATTTAGCCGCGATTTACACACAGAAACCTTTTACTTTTTATGCGCTTGCTGCATTGATCTATTTAACATTCACTTCATTTTCTGCCAATGTATTGCGGCATTTAACCATGAAGTTAAGTTTCGGTACCTCTAGGGGAAAATAAAGTGGATTGGTCGTTATTAATTCATTATTTACCCGCACTGTTGCATGGTATTGCGATCACTATTGTCTTAGTAGCTTGCTCACTGATTGTTGGTTTACTATTCGCTTGTTTGGTAATGCTCGCGCGTCAAAGCAAACAACTTTGGTTACAAATGCCAGCACGAGGCTATATATTTTTTATTCGTGGCACACCATTGTTAGTACAAATTTATTTACTTTATTATGGCACGGCACAATTTTCATGGATTACCACGAGTCCATTATGGCCGATTTTCAAGCATCCTTTTAGTTGTGCGGTACTCGCTTTGGCATTGAATACATCGGCTTATACTGCTGAATTATTACACGGTGCATTCGCTGCAATTCCTCATGGAGAAATTGAAGCTTGCCAAGCCATCGGCATGTCGCCTTTTGTTTTATGGCGTCGAATAATATTGCCACGCGCATTTCGAATTGCATTACCTGCGTATGGGAATGAAGTGATTATGGTTGTCAAATGTAGTACCTTGGTAAGTACTATCACCTTGCTTGATTTATTAGGCGTAATCCGACAAATTATCAGCGAAACCTATGCTGCGATACAATTTTTATTAATAGCTGGCATCATTTATTTACTATTGAATGCTATAATACTCAGTCTATTCAAACAACTAGAACGACGCTGGCTAGCTTATTTATGAAGTGAAAGGGATTATCCTAGTTTGCCATGGAGTGCTACATTTATGATACATTATTTAGTTGAATCATATAACCCAAATGCACATCTTTTTAATATAACGATCGTTATTTCAGAACCTAACCCCGAAGGCCAAATATTATCAATGCCAAATTGGATACCGGGTAGTTATTTATTTAGAGATTATGCGAGACAAGTTGTGACTATTGAAGCTTTCGCAGGAGAGAAAAAATTAAAAAAAATCAAAATTCACAAATTAGATAGCAATACTTGGAAATGCGAAAAAACAGCCAAGTCAGTTACTATAAAGTATGTCGTTTATGCCTGGGATCTTACAGTAGAAGGTGCCTATCTCGATCAATATCAAGCATTTTTTAATGGTTGTGCATTGTTTTTAATAGCGCATGGTAAAGAAGAACGGTGTAATGTCACAATCCACCCGCCCAATTGTCCAAATGGAAAAAATTGGCGAGTTGCAACTACACTTTTACGTGATAAAGCTAAACCGTGGTCATTTGGAACTTATTATGCTGATTCCTATCAAGATTTAATAGATCATCCTGTTACAATGGGAATATTTGAAATTTTAGAATTCAAAGCATGTAATGTACCACATTTTATTGTTATTTCAGGTGAGCGAGATGGAGATTTAAAACGGTTGGTTACCGCTGTCAAAAAAATTTGTGAAACTCATATTCAAATGTTTAATAAACCGGCACCATTTGAATATTATATGTTTCATTTAGCTATATTAAAAAGTTATGAAGGCGGTGGACTAGAGCATTGTAATTCAAGCGCTTTAATGGTTGAAAGCGAATCTTTGCCTATTATTGATGATAATGACATAAGTCAAGAATATATGTATCTATTGAGCTTATTTAGTCATGAATACTTTCATGCTTGGAACGTGAAAAGAATTAAACCATTAGGGTTGATGCCTTCCGATCTAAATGAAAAAAATTATACCAATCAATTGTGGTCTTTTGAAGGTGTGACTTCTTATTATGGTGATTTAGCCTTAGTTCGTTCAAAAGTAATTAATCGCGAGCAATATTTAAAATTACTCTCACAAACCCTTACTAAATTGTTACGTACTCCCGGGAGAAAAAAACAAACAGTAACAGAATCAAGTTTTGACGTTTGGATAAAATACAATAAACCCAATGAAAATACTTTAAATGCAGTAGTGAATTATTATGTCAAGGGAAAATTGATTGGTTTAATCTTTGATTTAGCACTAAGGCTTCATAGTAATAATAAAACATCACTCGATGATGTGATGCGAATGTTATGGTTTAATTACGGCAAAGTTGAAAGAGGTGTTCCTGAACGAACAATAGAAAATATTGTAGGGGAATTAGGTGGAAAATCATTATCCGAAATTGCCTATAATGCTTTATATACCACCAAAGAGTTACCTTTGAAAAAATTATTGACCCAATTTGGCTTTTCTTTAGAATTAAGTTCGCTTTTAAGCGAAAAGGATTTTTCGAATAAAGTATTACGCAAGCAGGCTCACCAAAATTCCTCTTTTAAACAAGGTATTTTCGGTTGCACTACAATGTATAGTAACGGTCGAGTTTATGTCTCTCAAGTAATTGATGGAAGCGCAGCATCTGAAGCTGGAATATCAGCAAACGATGAAATTGTTGCAATTAATAAGCTACGAATTGATAATTATTCATTTGATAAAATAGCTAAAAGATTAAGGGTAGGAGAGGCAATTTCGATTTATATTTTCAGACAGGAATTATTATATAAATTAAAATTAATATTAAAAAGTCCACCTTTAGATATAGCAAAAATTTCTGTAAGAAAAAACATTACCCAATCTCAAAGAAAAAATATTGACTTGTTATTGAGTAAATAACAAATAAAAATTTTTCTACTTTCTATAATATAAAGTATGAAACTCTGTGAAATGTTATTTTTAGACCCGAAAAAATAAGAGATCATTACAACCATGCGTATCATCACTTACTCTCAGCCTGGTGCCGCGGAGGTTTTAAAACTCAGTGAGGCGCCGATACCCCAACCGGGTGCTTTTGATTTATTAGTAAAAATCAAAGTAGCGGGCCTGAATCGTGCCGATATTGCGCAACGTGAAGGAAATTATCCACCACCTGCTGGACATAGCCCAATTTTAGGTCTGGAAATAGCGGGAGAGGTGGTTGCATTGGGTAATCGTGTTAGGTGTTGGCAAAAAGGAGATCGTGTATTTGGTTTAGTCAATGGCGGGGGTTATGCCGAATATGGTTTACTCGATCATCGGCTTGCCATTCCGTTGCCAGAATCGTGGGATTATGTGCAGGGTGCAGCTGTAGCAGAGGCTTTTTTAACGGCCTATGTCACATTATTTGAACTGGGAGAATTACGTTCCAAACAAACTGTATTATTCCATGGTGGTGGAAGTGGCGTTGGTACGGCTGTCATTCAATTAGCGCATTATAGCAAGGCGATTGTTTATATCACCGCCGGGTCATCAGGAAAAATTGAGCGCTGTTTGGCGTTAGGGGCAAATGCAGGTATTAATTATCACACTCAAGATTTTATTGAAATTATCCGCCAAATGACGCAAGGTAATGGTGTGGACGTGATTATTGATTGTGTTGGTCAAGCCTATTTCCCACGTAATTTGCTCTGTTTAAAACCAGGTGGGCGGTTAATTCAATTAGCTGTTATGAGTGGTGTACAAGCAGAGTTAAATCTCGGACAATTATTAAATCGCCGATGGCAAATTAAAGGTTGTTCTATGCGGCGGTTGCCACTGAAAGATAAACGCCGAATTACACAACGTTTTATACAGCGCTGGTTGCCATTGCTGCAGAGCGGAAAAGTACGGCCTATTATTGACCGTGTTTTTCCTTTCACACAAGTGCAGGATGCCCATCGCTATATGGAAAGCAGTCAGCATTTTGGCAAGATCGTGTTGGGGTGGGAATGATAGAAAATGACAGGCTGGGCTATTACGTATCATTAAGGTAAGGTGCCTTTTAACAATGGCACAAATGCGACTAAATCCATTGCGTATTTTTCGAATTCATTTTTTTTGCGTACAATTAATTGCAACTCTTGACCATAATAAAATGTATTGACAGGAATAATCATATGACCTCCTTCGGCTAATTGTTCTAATAAAGCAGCAGGGATTTCAGACGCGGCGGCTGTAACCAGAATGCCATCATAGGGTGCATGCTCGGACCAACCTAAATACCCATCCCCATGTCGCGGATAAATATTCGTTAGTCCTAGCTGTTTAAAACGTTTGGTTGCTTCATCTAATAACGTTTTGATACGCTCAACGGTATACACTTCTTTTGCCAACTGAGACAAAATCGCTGCTTGATAGCCAGAACCCGTGCCAATTTCCAACACTTTATTGAGTACGCCACCACTTAATAATGCTTCGGTCATGCGAGCAACAACAAAGGGTTGTGAAATAGTCTGTTGGCAATGAATGGGTAAAGCGGTATCTTCGTAAGCATAATGCTGCCATTCTTCACTAACAAAAAGATGACGTGGAATTGCGTTCATTGCTTTTAGCACCGCAGGATTGCGAATACCTTTGCTTTCTAAATCAGCAACTAAGTTGGTATGTGATTGGCGAAAATCCATTAGACCTCTTGCATAAGTTGCATAAGCTGCGTCTTGGGTTTTATTTCATCGTTGTAGCTGCCTGTGGTGCTTCATTTATTCTTGCATAAATTGCGCTCCTCGTCAGCTACATCCCTAAAGTTATGTAAGAGGTCTATTAGATTATTTAAGTTCCGCTAAACGAGTTAATTGTTGTTGTAATGTATGC